>DAOPXQ010000023.1:0-16431 GCA_035352395.1 Treponemataceae bacterium
GCTCGTCGATAAACCTTGGCACAACCAAGAATGGCATCAACATGGACGCCGTCAGGAAGATGGGCGCCGTGATCAAGGCGACGGCCGAGGCCACGAAGGACCGCGACGGTCTTGGCTGCGCGAAGCTCGTGGTGTTCTGCAACGCGCCCGAGGACAACCCGTTCATGGCGGGCGCGTTTCACGGAGTCGGCGAGGGCGAATCCGTCCTTTCCGTCGGCGTGTCGGGCCCCGGCGTCATCAAGGCCGCCTGCGAGCAGTATCGCGGCGCGCCCCTGGACGTATTGGCCGACGGCATCAAAAAAACCGCGTTTAAGATTACCCGCATGGGTCAGTTGGTCGGCCAGGAAGCCGCGAAGCGCCTGGACGTACCGTTTGGGATCCTGGACCTCTCGCTCGCGCCGACTCCCGCGGTGGGCGATTCAGTCGCGCGAATTCTCGAGGAGATGGGGCTAGAGTCAGCGGGCGCGCCCGGTACCACGGCGGCGCTCGCGATGCTTACGGATATGGTGAAGAAAGGCGGCGTCATGGCGTCCACGAACGTGGGCGGTTTGTCCGGCGCGTTCATCCCGGTTTCCGAGGACGAGGGCATGGTCGCGGCCGTTCGCGCCGGATCGATTAATCTCGAGAAGCTCGAGGCGATGACCTGCGTGTGCTCGGTCGGCCTCGACATGATCGCCATCCCCGGCGACACGACGGCCGAGACGATTTCGGGGATTATCGCCGACGAGTTGGCCATCGGCATGGTAAACAACAAGACGACGGCCGTTCGCTTAATACCGGTACCGGGAAAAAAGGCGGGCGAGTGGGCGGAATTCGGCGGGCTGCTCGGAGGCGCGCCGATCATGCAGGTTAATAAGTTCTCCTGCGCGGATTTCATACACCGCGGCGGCAGGATACCCGCGCCGATTCATAGCTTTAGAAACTGACGCGCGGGAATCGTTGGCGGGATATCGCGGCAGTTGAAGAAAAAGGACAAATGCAACATACTATCGACATGAAAAGACGAGTATTTTTCATTCTCTGCCTCATTACGGTCGCCTCGGCGCTGTTCGCCCAGGATAAACCCGATGCCCTTAAATTGTTCCGGAACGGGCGCGACCTTGAGAGCGCCGGCCGGATTGAGGACGCCAAGGCCTCGTACTCCCAGTCGATCGACGTATGCAAACTCGACCTGACCGAAAACCCCAAGAATATGGACGCCTATACCATTTACGGATGGGCGCTCGTCCGGTTGGGCAAATACTCGGACGCCATATCGATCAGCCAGGAAGCCCTTAAGATAACTTCCGATTACCGAATAACGGAAACGCTCGGCGAGGCCTTCTTTTACAATTCAAACTATAAAGAAGCGCTGAAGAACATGGAGAAGTACATCGACGCGGCGCCGAAGGGCGAGCGGGTCAGCACGGCGTATTTTTTCTGCGCCGAGGTGTATCGCATGGGAAAGCAGTATAACAAGGCCGAGATCGCGTATTCCGCGGCGATTTACCTGGAACCGGGAATCTCGCTGTGGTGGTATAGGCTGGGAAGCGTCCGCGAGATTTTAGGCGATAAGCCGCGCGCGACCGAGGCCTATCAGCGGGCCATCAAGCTACGGCCAGATTATAAAGAAGCGAACGAAGGGCTCAGTCGGGTCCGCGCATAAGGCGGTCGATCGATCCGATCGGGTCGGTTGCCTTAAAGTCCCGGCGCCGTTCCGTCAGCGTCTTTAGGATGCCAAGGGAGTCCGCGAGGATCTTTCCGGCCCGCCCGGGTAAAATGAGTCCCGAACGTAGCATCCATCGCGAAACGAAAACCATGCCCTCTATCGAGAGGGCTTTTTTTATGCCCAAGATCAATGCGCCCTCGGTGATCGGGAAACCGAAGGGGCTCGCGAGAACCCTGCCAAACGGGACAAGCAAGCTGAACAGCACTATGCCCGCGGGGACGGCGATCGTCGGTACCGGCCTGATTTTCGATGAATCAGAAAGGAGAAGGGCGAGCCCGATCGTCGCCGCGACGGCGCGGACTACGAGCGAGTTTGGGAACAGGAGCGCGGCGAGTAGGATAAAGCCGATGCTGAGCCGCAAGGCCGGGATTGAGGGGATAAGGCCAGGCTTTCGGATTTCCGTACCGGGCGCGGTCCCATCTGGATTGAATTGCGGGGATGGAACGTTGAGAATCCCAGCGCGGAGATCGACGTACCACCGGGATTTCGCGACGAAGGCGTTGGTAAACGCGCCGAGCAGGGTTCCGGTAATAAGCCCAACCGCTAGAAACGGGGGGGCAATATACAAGGCGCCTTCGCCGAAGATCCAGAGGCGCGCGAGCGCGAGTTGCGCGCCGTTGGAGGCAAACGCCCCGGCCGCGCTCAGTCCCACGAAGGATATCCTGTCGCGGAAGAGCCTCTTTAACCCCAACATGGCGAAGGCGGACGTCAGCGAGCCCGCGGCCGAGAAGAGGCATGTGTACGAAAAAAGAGTCCCGCTGACGAGTCCCTGACCGAGTATCTTGATGCATATCAGCAAAAGCCATGAGGGGAAGGGCAATACGTCGATGGCGAGCATCACCGGCAGGTTCGCGAGCCCGAGCCGGAGGAACGGCAGTGGCTTTGGGATCATGAACTCGACCGTGGACAGAAGGAAG
This sequence comes from Treponemataceae bacterium, assembly GCA_035352395.1. Classification (GTDB taxonomy): domain Bacteria; phylum Spirochaetota; class Spirochaetia; order Treponematales; family Treponemataceae; genus Teretinema. The sequence goes on from DAOPXQ010000023.1 coordinate 2,626, forward strand.
CAGAGCGCGCCAAGCCACGCGACCGTTCCGTCGACGCCGTCGCGCCTTACGCGCATGGCCTTGCGTCCCTAAAAAAAAGAACCGGCCTTAAGCCGGTTCCTTCTTGGTTTAGTGGCAACCGCAGCCGCCATGACCGTGGTCATGGTCGCAATCGCAGCCGTCGTCTTCGCAGTCTCCGCCGCAACCGCAACCGCAGCCCTGGTCGAGCCCGTTCTTCTTCTCGTCCTCGGTCGCCTCGCGTACGGAGACTACCTTGACGTCAAAGTGAAGGGTTTCGCCCGCGAGGGGGTGGTTGGCGTCGACGGTTACCTTACCGTCGCTGACGGCGGTTACGGTAACGACCTGCGAGCCATTGGGGCCGCCGGCCTCGAACTGCATGCCCTCGGTGATCTCTACGTCGTCCGGGAACTGCGAGCGATCAACCTCGACGACCATCTCTTTCTGGTACTCGCCGTAAGCGTCTTTCGGCTCCACGGATACCTTGAAAGAATCTCCGGCCTTCTTGCCCTCAAGCTCTTTCTCGAGCCCCGGGATAAGGTTGCTGTGGCCGTGCAGATATTCGAGAGGACCCATCTCCTTGGATGAGTCGAGTACTTCGTTTTCGGCGTCAGTGAGGGTATACTCGATGCTGACGACGCTGTCTTTGGCAATTGTCATGTGCGTTCCTTGTCGTAAAGTTATACTGAAAATACCATATCTTGCCGGCGATCGGCAAGTGAAATATGATGGACAAAGCATTTCCGTCAGGCTATACTATTCCCCAAAGGAGTATTTTACATATGGATAACAGGTCGTCGCTCATACTTTTCTTTGTAATGATCATAGTCTTCATATTTGCCTTTACGCTCTGCCTTGACGCTATCGCCGCATCTAACGTTATGTACGGGGTATACGCCCTGGTCGGATTCGCCTCGCTCGTGGGAGTTTCACTTTTCCAGAGCATGACCCTCAAAAAAGAAGGCGTCGCGCTCGCATACTGGTTCCGCACCTTGTCCACCGTTTCCCTGATCGTGCTCGTATGGTACGTCACCAGGGCCGGCGCGCTTTTCGGTTGGTGGTAACCTTCGATTATCCTGGTCACCAGGGTGAATCATGACCGGCTTTTAGGCCGGTCTTTTTTTTTGCCGAGAAGCGCGGGGACGAGGTCTTCGCGGCCCAGCGTGGCAAGGGCCTCGCGGACGAGCGACGCGTTTTCGGGCTTGTTGAACTGTAAAAGAGCCCGTTGGAGCGCCCGCTCATGTGCCCCGCGCGCGACGTGGAGTTCCTTGCCGGTCGCGGGATCGAGCCCCGTCCAGTACATACAGGTCGCGAGGGTACCGGGCGTGGGATAAAAGTCCTGCACCTGGTCGGGAACGAATCCGTTTTTTTTCAGCTCAAGCGCGGTGTGGAGGGCGTCCTCGAGGGTCGCGCCCGGGTGGCTCGCGATGTAATAGGGCACGAGGTATTGCTTAAGCCCCAGCTCGGCGTTGACGCGCGCGTATTCCTCGGCGAAGCGAAGGTACGTCGCGTGGTCGCTTTTCCGCATCAGGGAAAGGACCCGGTCGGAGGTATGCTCGGGCGCGACCTTGAGCTGGCCCGAGATATGGTGCTCGCACAAATCGCGGAGAAACGAGCGGTCCGGGTCGAGCATGAGGTAGTCGAACCGGATCCCGGACCTGACGAAGACCTTCTTTACGCCGGGGACCGCGCGGAGTTTTGACAATAGCGAGACGAAATCCCGGTGATCGGGCTTTAGCGCGGGACAGGGCTTGTCGCCCAGGCATTGGCGGTCCGGGCACGCGCCATGGCCCTTCTGGCGTTCGCACGCGGGGGCGCGAAAATTCGCCGTGGGTCCGCCGACGTCGTGTATATATCCCTTAAAGGATGGGCTCTTTGCGAGCGCGGTGGCCTCGCGCACGAGCGACTCGTGGCTTCGTGCCTGAATCAGGCGCCCTTGGTGGAAGGCGATGGCGCAGAACGAGCACGCGCCGAAGCAGCCGCGGGTGCTCGTAAGCGAAAAGCGAACCTCCGCGAGCGCGGGGATTCCCCCCGCGGCGTCGTAGTCTGGATGCCATTCGCGGGCGTAGGGCAACTCCATGACGCGGTCGAATTCCCCGGGCTCAAGGGGAAGTGTCGCGCGTTCCTGCACGGTCCATCGGTTTTCGGTGCGTTCCACGAGGATGCTTCCGCTGATTGGGTCGGCGTTCCGCTCCTGCAGGGTAAAGTGCGCGCAGTACGCCTCGCGCGAATCCTTGATTTCCTCGAACGAGGGCAGCGCGATCGCGCCCTCCGGGAGTTCGCTTTCGCGGCCGCAACGCCATGAGGTGCCCCGAATGCCGCGAAGGTCCTTGCCCTCGGCGAGCCGCGACGCGATCTCGATAATGGCGCGCTCGCCCATGCCGTACGCGAGTAGGTCGGCCTTGGAGTCGAGAAGGATCGAGCGTTTGACGGTGTTTGACCAATAATCGTAGTGCGCGAATCTGCGAAGGGACGCCTCTATGCCGCCGATAATGATCGGTTTTCCCTTTGAGACTTCGCGTATCTTGGAAGTGTATGCAAGGATCGCGCGGTCGGGCCGCGCGCCGGACGCGCCGCCGGGGGAGTAGGAATCCTCCGAGCGGGGCTTATTGTTGGCGGTATATCGGGAGACCATGGAATCCATGGCCCCCGCGCTCACGAGCCACCCGAGCCTTGGCTGACCGAAGCGGGTAAAGTCCGCGATGGCCCCATCGCCCTGCCATTGGGGCTGGGCGAGCACGCATACTCGATAGCCCTCGCTTTCGAGGAGCCTGCCTAGCAGGGCCGCCGCGAACGAAGGGTGATCGACGTAGGCGTCGCCCGAGACGAAAACGAAGTCGCATTCCGCCCACCCGCGGGCTTCCATATCCGCTCGCGAGACGGGAAGAAACGAGGATCGTTCCGCCATATCAGGCTTGAATTACTTCGGTAACCCCGGGGACGGTTTTTTTCAGGTGCGCCTCGACGCCCATCTTGAGGGTCATCGTGGCCATGGGGCAAGATCCGCAGGCGCCGGTCAGGGTAACGAGTACCTTGCCGTCGTCCGAGACGGAAATGAATTCTATGTCGCCGCCGTCGGCCTGCAACTGGGGGCGTATTTCATCGAGCGCTTTCTTTACCGCTTCTTCGAGCATGTGTGTCTCCATCGTGATTGATTTCAAATGAAAGATACCAACGAAGAATGGCATGGGTCAAGTTGTCTATTGTTTCTAACCGGTTAAATCGATATACTTCTACCGAAAGGAGTCGACGATGGCAGACGTTTCTTATGACTTTACCATTCCTTCTTTGGGGTCCTGCAAGGTCGTATCCCCCATTCAGCTTTCGAGTACCGAAGGCGATTTTATAGCGAATTACGTTACCGACGACGAGTTCGTCCGGTACAGCCTTGACGCCAGGATGGACGTTCCGGAACCCGGAAAGAAACGGTCCGAGCTTCTTGAAAAGGCCGGTCCCCGCGAAAAAATCTTCTTTAACCCGAGCCACGTACACGCGGCCATCGTTACCTGCGGCGGCCTTTGCCCTGGCCTGAATGATGTTATCCGCGCGGTCGTCCGCTGCCTGTGGAACCGTTACGGCGTTCGCCGGATCAGCGGCATCCGCTTTGGCTTTAAGGGCCTCCTTCCCGAATACGGATTCGAGATCATGAATTTGAGCCCCGAGGTCGTGGACGATTGCCACAAGACCGGCGGTTCGATCCTTGGCACCTCGCGAGGCGGCGGCGACCGCGTCATCGAGATCGCGGACGCGATCGAGAACCTCAACATCAACATGATATTCATCATCGGCGGGGACGGTACGCAGCGCGGCTCCCTCGAGGTCGCCCAGGAGATCGAGAGGCGCGGCCTCAAGATCGGCGTCGTCGGGATCCCGAAGACCGTGGACAACGACCTTTCCTTCATCCAGAAATCCTTCGGTTTCGACACGGCGGTCGTCAAGGCCACCGAGGCCGTCGCCGCGGCGCATATGGAGGCGCATTCCCAGATCAACGGAATCGGGCTCGTCAAACTGATGGGCCGCGAGTCCGGCTTTATCGCGACGCACACGGCCATCGCGAGCCACGAGGTCAACTTCGTGCTGATCCCGGAAGTCCCGTTCGAGCTTGACGGGCCGAAGGGCCTTCTGCATTACCTCGAGGAGCGCCTGCGAAAGCGGCAGCACGCGGTTATCGTCGTCGCCGAGGGCGCGGGACAGGACCTGCTCAAGAGCGAGGGCGGCACCGACGACTCGGGAAACAAAAAACTCGCCGATATCGGGGTATTCCTCCGCGACAAGATGACCACCTATTTCAAGTCGATCGGCCTTCACATCAACCTGAAGTACATCGACCCGAGCTACCAGATCCGCTCGGCGACCGCCGCCCCGATCGATTCGATCTACTGCGAGCGCCTTGGCAACAACGCGGTGCACGCGGCGATGGCCGGAAAGACCAAGCTGATCATCGGGCTCGTGCATAACAAATTCGTGCACCTTCCGATCAGCGTCGTGACGAGCAAGCGCAACTACGTGTTCCCCGAGGGGTCGCTGTGGCGCGATTGCCTTGACGCGACCGGTCAACCGATCCTGATGGTGAACGATAAGGAAGCCTTCCTCCGCATGAGCAAGAAGCAGCAGGAAGCGACCAAGTAACGCCGTTTTTTTTGATCGAATTGCCGGAAAGCCGCTTGATTTTCTCTCGGCTTTTCCGGTATATTCAGTAGTACCTAAGGGGAATTAGCTCAGTTGGTAGAGCGATTGGTTCGCAATCAATAGGTCACCGGTTCGAATCCGGTATTCTCCATTCGAAGGCATCCTGCATAAGGGTGCCTTTTTTATTTATGCGCGTAATGACGTAGATCGGAGGAACCAACGATGAACGCGAGGGTGCGGCAGTTAATCTCGTATGGTTTTTGGGGAGTCGCGACTACCCTCGTGAACATTGCGGTTTACGCGCTCTGCCGCGCGCCGGGACTACCCGTCACGGTCTCGACGGCGATCGCCTGGGTCGCGAGCGTCGCGTTCGCGTTCGTCACCAACAGGCGATTCGTGTTCGCCTCCGCGAGTTCCGGGATCGGGATAGCGCGGGAGTGCGCGCTGTTCTTCGCGTCGAGGCTGTTTTCCGGCCTGGTCGACGTCGCGCTGATGTTCCTGCTCGTGAGCCTCATGGCGCTTCCCGAGCTACCCTGCAAGGTCGTGTCGAACGCCGTCGTGATAGCGCTTAACTATATCCTGAGCCTGTTTCTTGTCTTTAGGGCGAAGTGACGGAAAGGCGCCCGCCTATTCCCAGATCGAGTCGCCGAATCCCCGAAGAAACCCGGTAAGCTCGTAAGCCATCTCGGCGTGCTCCCCGATCCGGAGATGCCCGGGCGTTCCCGTTCCGTTCCTCGTGAATTTAAAACGCACAACTTTGGGATCGGCCAGGCTCTCGGTCATCTCGTCGATCGCTATGTCCCATTCCTTCGGATGCTCAAGAAGGGTCGTGATGATGACGAACAGGGCTTTGGGGTATTTGCCTCGGAGCGCGCGAATGATCGCCGCGTAGGAATTCTGCCAATGCCGCCTGCGCTTGGGGTCCGTGTCGATATAGTCTTCCGGGTGTTTGTCGTTTTGCCCGAGGGCCATGATGACTACATGCGGCGTCCATGAGGAAAAGTCCCATTTGGTGATCTTGCCGAGCGTTGGGGTATAGCGGAGTTTGTCCCACGTGGACTCGAGCCCGACCGCGCCATTCTCGAAGAAACCCGATCCCGCAAGGACGGCGATGCCGCCCTGCGAGTTATTGTGAACCTCGGCCCCCAGGGCGCGCGCCGTCTGGAAGACGTAGGAATGCCAGGAGTTCGACCATTTGCCGTCGTGCAGCTCGGGGTCCTTCTTGCCCGTCCAGGCGAGCGCCTCGGCGACCTCTCCCGCGGAAACAGAATCGCCGAAGCATTCGATGCGCCTCGTTGGGCGCTCTCCTGCGGAGGTGACTTTTGCCCCATCGTCGACGAGCAGTCCAAGAAAATCCGCGTAGCTAAGGCCGCCGTCGCTGCGCTTCCAGAGAATCAGCTCGTGAGTCCCGTCGGCGAGCCCGCTCGCGATCGGGTAGTCATGTGGCTCGGAGTCGTTCCGGAGAACGGCCTTCCCCTCGATTCCGTCCACCAGGAACCCCATTGAATTCTCGAAGTAGTTATGATGGTTGATCGCGCGGAAACCGACGGAGGTGCCGCTAAACCGCGCGTGGATGGACGATCCAGCGTTTATCAGGGTCGGCGCGTCGCTATTTGTAAAATCCATTCGGCCGGTATACCTGAGCGACGGGTCCGACGGCGCGATATTTTTCATGTTGTCTCCTTATCACTCTGTCTGGGCGCGGCCGGCCTCGTGTCGTGGCGCGATGAATGGAGCGCGATAGCGAAGCGCCCGACGAAGCGGCTCATGAAGGCCTTGAACTTCCATTTCGGCGCCATGATCGCTATGCGCTTTCCCGACTTGATAGAGCGGAGCGCGTGTCGCACGAGGGCCTCGGGGCTTTTGCCGTCGACCACTTTTTCGCGAACGCCGCCCGACGCCACGAGCGAGAATTCGGTATCGACGGGCCCGGGGCATACGGTGGAGACGAAAACGCCCGAGTCGGCGAGCTCAGCCGCAAGCGCGACGCTGAAGCTGAGGACGTATGCCTTGGTCGCCGCATAGACCGCGAGGTTCCCAAGGGGAGAAAAGCCCGCGAGGCTCGCGACGTTGATTATGACGGATCCCTTACGCAAGAAGGGAAGCGCCGCATGGCAAAGCCCCGTCAGGGCGTATACGTTCAGGTCGATCATTTCGAGCTCTCGTTCTGCGTCCGTAGCGGCGAATTTGCCGTAGGTTCCGAATCCCGCGTTATTGACGAGAGCGTCGACGATAAAGCCTTCGTTTCCGCAAGAGGTCCGTTCCTCGGCAAGGAGGTCGGTAAAGGCATCGACTCCGCGTTTCCCGCCAAGGTCGATCGCGATCGCCCGAGGGGTGGCCTTGCCAAATGCCGAGATCGCCGGAATAAGGGCCTCAAGCCGGTCTTTTCGGCGGGCAAGGAGCCAGATCTCGTCGGCCTCGCGCCCGGCCGCGAGCTGTAGGGCAAACTCTTTTCCGATCCCGGAACTCGCGCCGGTAACGATGATGATTCGTTTCATTGAGGGGATTGTAGCGTTTTTTAGCGCATGACTGCAAGAAAAAAAGGCCTTGCGGCAAAGCTTGTAAGCGCGATTGGCGGAAACGATACTTGTACTGGTGCGTAACGCAAACATGCCCTTAGTCGGCGGAATCCGACGAATAGTCTGTATCCTCATCATCTTGGCGGCAATCCCGTCCGCTTACGCATTTGGCAAGAAGGATACCGTGGAGACCCAGACGCGCGAGTTGGACAGCTGGCAGGAGAGCGTGGACGTGCGCGAGCGCAAACCGGGGAAGTATAACGTTCTTATCACGGCGAAGGATCTCGCGGGGAACTCCGGGCAGGCCGGTCCCTATAATATGTTCATAGACCCGCTTTCCGACTTGCCCATCGTGCGCGTGACGAATCCCCTCGCGGACATACGCGTTCCCGGCAATCTGAACGTCGTGGGCACTTGCATAGACGACGACGCGGTGGACCACGTGGAGCTTACGTTTGACGGCGCCGAGGAATCGATCCGCGCGCAAGGAAAGGAATTCTGGTCATACTATCTCGACACGAACGGGCTTACCGAGGGCAAGCATACCATAACCGCGTTTGGCGTCGACGTTAACGGGGTGAAGGGAAAGGCGTACTCGGTATCCTGGAATCTCGATAGATCACTGCCCGAAACCTCCGTAAAAAACCTGACGATGGGCTCGCTCGTATCCGGGCGCTTTGAGCTATCCGGCGAGGTGTCCGACGGTAACGGGATTCGGCGTCTGTCGCATTCTTTGGACGGTGGGAAGACTTTCCGCGAATTGAAGCTTTTTCCCGACAAACGTTCCGGGATCTGGAAATTCTCGTTCCCTATCGATTCAAGCGCGATCGACGACGGCCCCGGCGTTTGCTGGTTCCGCGCGGAAGACGGGCAGGGCTCCGTGGGAATTTATACTTTTTTATTTTTCGTGGATAACACCAAGCCCTCGCTTGGGATTCTGCATCCTGCCGTGAACAAGTCGGTGAACGGCGTATTCGCGCTATCCGGTTTCGCGCGCGACGCGATCGGGATCGCCTCCGTTTCCTGGAAGGCGGGAAATGCCTCCGGGGAATTCGAGCTCGTGAAGGGGAACCCCTATTGGTACGGCGAGTTCGACTCGCGCCAATATCCCGGAAAGGAATTCGACGTGACGGTGACCGCGGTGGACGTCGCGGGAAATAGCTCGAGCGCGCGGCTGCGCGTGCCCGTCGACCAAACCGCCGACTTGCCCACGATATCGATTCGTTCCCCCGCGTCGGGCGCGCTCGTTGATGGGCCGGTATATTTTGACGGGACGGCGACCGACGATGACGGCGTCGCGTCGATCGCTTATTCGATCGATGGGGCGGAAAGCGTCGAGATACAAAGCCTTGGCGCATTTGGCGTTTTGCTCGACGGGTTGTCACCGGGCGCGCATAGCGTGGATGCGCGGGCCGTCGACGTTAATGGCTTGCGCGGATTAAGCCAGACCGCGCAATTCACCGTTGCGGGACCGCTACCGGCGATCGCGATCGATCCGTTGCCGGATCGCTATCAGGAAATATCCGACGAGGCCGGGGGCGCCCTTACGGCGTCCGTTTCATCAGGCGCTGGGCTGAAAGAAGTCCGTTACGCGATTACCGGCCTGGGCGAAAAGCCCGTCCCCGTAAAGCTCGGCGCGACTTCCGCGGCCATACGCGTTCCCGTCACGCCGGGATTCCCATACGGGCTCGCGGAATTCTCGGTCATCGCCGTGGACATCCACGGGCGAGAGACCCATGCCGCGCGAGCGTTCAGAGTAACGAATCTCAGCGTCCCGCGCGGGCTGCCGCCGGCTGCCGACGACAACGCGCTGCGCGCCTCGAAAGAGGTCGTAATCCCAGCGAGCGGCAAGACGCCCGCGTCCTCAGGGATCGCGACGGTCGCGATAGATATAATAAACCCCGAGGGCGCGACGTTCCTAAACGGCGCGATCGTAACGCTCCCGGGGCCGGGAAGGCCCGCGCCCGCCGCGCAGAAAACCTCCATCGCGATTGGCGTTGATTCGCCGATACCGGTAACCACCGTTTCGTGGACCGCGAACGGCAAGGCGCAAAAGGGCGCGAGCCCGCGCAAGGTCAGCGAGTCGCGATACGAGGCAGCGCTTGAGCTGGACCCGCTCATGAGCGCGGATTGGACGATGATCGAAGTGACGGCGACGCTCCGCGACGGTACCGCCCTCGCGGTCTCCGGCCTTATTTGCGTCGTGCGCCAAGCTCCCGCGAGCGGCGTCGCAGACTCCGAGTCTTTCGCGTGGGGCTCCTGTGCCCGCAATGAGGCCGGCGCGATGTTGCTATTCGACGGCGCCTCCGCGGACGGCTTTTATTTCGCGAAGCCCGAACGGCATGCCGCTTCCGTGTCCGCGGACAAGGGGATGGACGGCCTTACCGTTTCGCTCGAAGGCGATACAGTGACCGTTCGCGGCGCGCGCGACGGGATTTACCGCGATGCGTCGTTCCTGGTGACCGACACGGCAGGCGGTAAGTACCGAACGCCAGCGGCGACCTTCGTCGTGGATGGCTCGCCTCCCGTGGCGACCATCGCGGGGAGCGGAAAGCCGACGTGGATACAAAAGGAATTAACCCTGACCGGAGAGGCTAACGACGCGGTAAAAGGCGCGCGCGCCGAATTTACAATCGACGGCGGCGCGACATGGAAGCCCCTGTCGATCCCGAAGTTCGATCAGAAGGTCGACGTTTCGGCCCTCGAGGACGGGATGGTTCAGGCGATCGTGCGCGTTACCGACGCGGCCGGAAGAACCGCGTACGCGCGGCGAGTTTTCGAGAAAGACACGTCGCCCCCCTCGGTCCGGGCGGTGATGCCCGCAAACGGCGACGTCGTGAACGGGGAAACGAGGATGTTCTTCACCCTTGAAGGCAGGGATCGTATCGCGTCCGTGGAGTATCGCGCGCCGGGCGACAGGGGCCCGAAGGATAAGACCGCGTGGAAGGCGATCGAGCCTGCGGGATCGATGACTGCGTTCGTCGGCGTCGCGGAGCGTCCCTTGGGCGAGAGGATGGAATTTCGCTTTACGGACCAGGCGGGAAACTCCCGCGTTTTGGGGCCATGGGAATTCGCCATTAACCTCGAGGCGGACAAGCCGATCGTCGAGGCCCACGTGCCCGTGGAGGGCGAGGTCGTCCGCAAGGATTTTGTCCTTTCCGGCGTCGTTTACGACGACGACCTTCCCGCGTTCGTCCGATACAGAATCGACGGCGGCGAGTGGCGGCAGTTGGACACGACGGGCAGTTACGCCATACCGCTCGAGGTTCGCACGCTCGGCGATAACGAGCACCGCATCGCTTTATACGCGGAGGACATACGCGGGGTGCGCGGTAACGAGGTAACGAGGACCGTGCGCGTGTCGCTTGAGGAACCGAAAGCGTCGGTGACGTTGCCTTCGCTCGAGACGACCAACTCCGGGGTCGTGACGATGAGCGGCGCGGCGTCCGACAAGAACGGCATCGCCGAGATCGAGGTCTCGCTCGACAACGGGAATTCCTTCGACAAGGCGTCCGGCGCGGAGGCCTGGTCGTACCGTTTCGACTCCCGCGTGATACAGGACGGGACGCACGTGGTCTTCGTGCGCGTTCGCGATAAATACGGAACCGAAGGGCTCTATTCGAGCCTCGTCAATATCGACAATACGCCCCCGTCGCTCCGGCTCGAGCTCCCGCTCGACGGTAGCCGATGCGGGGAGACCCTGTTCGTCTCGGGGCAGACGATGGACAACCTAGGGTTGAGTAAGGTGTCCGCGAGGATAAGCGGCCTAGACCCGAAACAGCCCGCGGTCCCGCCCTCGCTCGCGGAGATAGCGCTCGGCGACGAGCTGATCGTTTCGCGCGGCATCGACGTCCGCGGCATTGCCGAGGGATCGTATAACCTCGAGCTGCGGGGCTACGACCGCGCGGGGAACGTGAGCCGAGTGTCGAGGAACTTCGTGATATCGCGCGGCAAGGACCGCAATCGCATCGACTTCCTGTACCCCCTGAACGGCGAGCGCGCGCAGGGACTCTTTAAGGTGTACGGCCGCGTAGTGTCGGAAGACCCTGTTACCTCGCTAATGCTTTACATTGACGGAATCGACTCCGGGGCGACCGAAGTCACCTCGACCGGCTACTTCACGTTCGGCGTCGGCCCCGAGCTCATCGCCGACGGGACGCACCGCCTGACCATACGCGCGCTCCTGAGCGACGACCGAATCGTCTCATCCGAGGAACACTCGATCGTCTATCGGGCCGACGGGCCTTGGGTTACCGTCGACAATATGACGATGGGCGACTTCGCGATCGAGCGCCCGTGGCTTATGGGCTCGGCCGGTTACTCGCTTACCGAGGAGGACGTTCTCGCGCTTCGCGCAAAAGCGACTTCCCCCGACGATCGAAGGACGCTGATCGGCAAGTCGCTCGACCGCGTGGAGATCAGTTTCGATAACGGCAAGACGTTTACGCGGACCGAATCGGGCAAGAAGTGGCGATATCGCATCGAGACCGGCGACTTGCGCGAGGGATACCACTTCATGGTCGTGCGCGCCGTCATGAGGAACGGCGAGGTCGCCGTCACTCGGTCGATCGTTCAGATCGACAAGACCCTGCCGACGATCAGACTGATCTCCCCCGGCGAGGGCGGACGCTATAACGGCGATGTCCCATTCTCCGGCCTGTCGTCAGACGACGTAGGCCTATCGTCGGTGACGCTTTCCCTCCGCGCCGGCGACAAATCGTCGTACTCGGTCCCCTCGTTCATACAGGGGCTTTTTTTCGACTGGCATTTCTGGGGAGCGACGCTGTACGACATCGGCGTCGGCCTCACGTTCTTCGACGACAACGTAAAGGTTCAGGGGCAGTTTGGGCAATTGACGGCTGCGCAGTACGCGACGTTTAGGCCAGGCGCCGTGCGGCGCTACGGCGGGAACGTGATTGCCCTGAAGATGCTCATGAACCTCGTGTATTTCCCCGTTGACTTCATCCTAGGCCCGGACTTTTCCTGGCTTTCGGCAACGGGCGCCATCGGCGCGAATTTCTCCTGGTTCTCCGAATCGCAGAGCGGCAAGCCGCAGATACTTTCCGCGATTCTCGCTCAACTGGAGTTTCCGCGCGTAATCATACCAAAGCGCGATTTCCTGAGAACATTCTCCCTGTATACGGAATTCCAGCTTTGGTTCATCCCAACCGATGTTGAATCCTCCACGGTCAACATCGACTCGGTCAAACCGCAGATTACCGGCGGTATCAGACTGAGCGTGTTTTAGGCGGGCGCGCTATGAGAAAGAAGATCCGTTTGTTTGTCTGGCTGGCGATACTGACGATCACTCTCGGTCATGTCACTCTATCGACCTGCGCGATTGGGCTCGGCGATTCCATAGACACGATGCCCCCCTTCGTCGGTATCTCCTATCCGCCGACGACGAGCGTCCTCAAGGGCGACTTCGTCATCATGGGCGGCACGTCGGACGAAACGTCGATCAAGACGGTTTCCGTCACTCTGGATAGGGTCGAGGGATCGACGCTCGTTCCGGTCGGGCAATGGATGGGGACGATCGACGCGGTTTCGAAAACGTGGTTTTGCAGGATCCCAAACGCGCGCCCCTCGGCGTCCGCCCCCGCCCCGATCGCCGACGGTAAGTATCAAGCGACGGTCGTCGCGACCGACTCGGCAAACCGCACCGCGATCATCAAGGAAGTTTACTATATCGACAATACCGCCCCGCTCGTCGTGATCACCCGGCCCTCGACCAAGGGAACGGGGCTCGCCGATCCCTTTGGCGGCGAGGTGGAGTTCTCCGGAATTCTGTGGGACGGAAACCAATGCGCGTCGATGGCGATTCGATTCTATAAACGACAGAGCGACGGTTCGGTCGTCGAGATCGCGCGGCATGTCGCGCAGAACCTTCCGCAAAACTGGACGGTGACGATACCCGTCGCGACGTTCGCGCTGCTTGAGTCCGCGATGGATTCCGCCGACTCGGCGCAGAAATATTTCTATACGCTCGAGGCGAGCGATTCTGCCGTCTCGTATAACGACGAGGCGGGAGTCGCGTCAGTCGGCGGCGGCAACGCGTGCCAGCGCGTATACGTGTATGACGACGTGTCGGGACTGCTCGCGATGGGAGAGTCGTTCCCTTCGGGAGAGCAGCTTTCAAGCGTAGACGACGGAACCCTTGCGTCCGTCGGATCGATTACGGCCGCGTCGCTCGCGTCCATAGCGATATCGTCGACCGTATGCGATCCCGCGCTGAGCGGCTCGCTTTCGATCGACCCGAACAACAAGAACCCGAGCGTCGAGGTCGCCGGAATGACCTGGCTGCCGAGCGCGACCTTCGACGGTGGTTTTACCGCGAATCAGATCGCGGGGCAATCAATCCTCAACGTGACGATCAGTCCCGGCCCGGACAACGCGTCGATCCAGAGCGGGTCGGTGTATGTGTATCTCCGCGCGCGCGGGGACGCCGACAGAACGCTCCTTCCCTTGGAGAGGATAGACGCCGCGCAGATCGTGGCGTCCGGGCAGAACCGAATCGTGAACTACGAAGTCGCGAAAACGTCCGGTTCGTGGGTGCTCGTGGTCGACGCGACGGATCAGGCCGGCTACACGACGACGAGGCGCGATGCGATGAGCGCCGCGTACGCGGGCATGCGTTACGGCGAATACGCCTTCACGATAA
>DAOPXQ010000024.1:0-16421 GCA_035352395.1 Treponemataceae bacterium
CTGCGACTGGTACGTCGAGGCGACGAAGCTCTCCTTCCGGACGGGAGACGAAGCCGAGATGAACCGCGCCGTCTCCGTGCTCCTTTCCGTCCTCGAGGAATCCCTCAGGCTCCTTCATCCGTACCTTCCGTTCGTCACGGAGGAGATTTACGGCTTCCTTCCCTCAGGCTGCGCGCCGTCCTCGGACGCCGTCGCGGGCTTAGGCGCTAAGGCCGATATGCTCATTCTCGCGCGTTATCCCGAGCCTAGCGAGTCCCGCAAGGACGCCAAGGCGATGGCCCGTTTCGCGAGCCTTCAGGAGATCGTGCGCTCCGTTCGCGCCCTCCGCGCCGAATGCGGGCTCGACCCCGCGCAGAAGCTTCACATCGCGCTTTTCATCGAGAAGGGCAGCGTCGCCGAGGCCGCGCGCGAGAAAACCGACATCATACAGCTGCTCGCGGGCGTTTCCCGCGTGGACTTCATCGCGAGCCAGTCCGATCGCCCCAAAGGCGCGATCGGCACGGTAGGCAAGGGGTTTGAGGCCTTCGTCGTCATTGGCGACGGAGTCGATCCCGTTCAGCTCGCGGCGCGCTTCGCCAAGGAGATCGAGAAAGAAAACCAGAACGTGGCGCGCCTGGAGGGCAAGCTCTCCAACGCGGCGTTCGTCGCGAACGCGCCAGAGGACGTCGTCGCGACCGAGCGCGAAAAGCTCGCGGAGATGCGGCGGCGTATTGCAAAACTGACCACGTATGTGGAAGACTTGAGGTAGGAGACAACCCGCTCGGAATGAATACCCAAGAGATGTTGGTCCTAAAGGGAATCTATCTCGCGCCGTACATGCAGCTCGCTACCGTATTGATCGGTAAACAGCGTCACGCGGGCGGGAACATGTTCCGCCACCAGATCGACACCATGGGCATCTTGCTCGACTATGGGTATATCGACTCTGTCTTATTGAAGGCTTCCGTCATTCACGACGTGATCGAGGACGTACCCGATTTCAACCGCAACCAGATCCTGGAGATCGATTCGGAATCGGGTCAGGTCTACGATCTCGTTATGGAAGTTACCAAGCTCGAGGGACAGGTCAAGAGCGATTTTCTGAAGCGAATTATAGAAAAAGGCTCGCACAAGGCGAAGGTACTGAAGTGCGCGGATCGGATCAGCAATATGATCAGCCTCGGATTCGTCACCGATCCCGCGTTTATCGAGCGATATTGCGAGGAAACCGAGCTCTATATCTTCCCGATCGCGCTCGAGGTTAACTTCGAGATGTATCAGGAGCTTATTCAGCTTGTTATCTCCCGGCGGCAGTATCTCGAGGATTCGGGCTTCCTGTGCCGGAAGATCGACCCGCACGATAACTGATGCCCCGCGCGCCCGCCCGCGGGCCGTAAGCAATTGACCTAAACTGGCCGTTTGGCTATATTATAGGTAACATTTTATAGATTAGGAGACTTCCATGATCAAAGTGGGAATTAACGGTTTCGGCCGCATCGGCCGCATGGTTTTCCGCGCCGCCGTCGAGAACTTCGGCAAGGATATTCAGATTGTCGGTATCAACGACCTTCTTGACCCCGCCTACCTCGCGTACATGCTTAAGTACGACTCGGTTCACGGTCAGTTCAAGGGCGACGTCAAAGTTGACGGCAACTTCCTCGTCGTGAACGGCAACAAGATCCGCCTCACCGCGGAGAAAGACCCGCTCAACCTCAAGTGGAACGAAGTCGGAGCCGACGTTGTCGTCGAGTCCACCGGTTTCTTCCTCGATGACGCTTCCGCTCGCAAGCACATCACCGCCGGCGCCAAGAAAGTCATCATGTCCGCCCCGTCCAAGGACGCGACCCCGATGTTCGTCTATGGCGTCAACGACAAGGAATACAAGGGCCAGGACATCATCTCCAACGCTTCTTGCACCACGAACTGCCTCGCGCCCCTCGCGAAGGTCCTGAACGACAAGTTCGGAATCGTCAAGGGACTCATGACCACCGTGCATGCCGCTACCGCCACCCAGAAGACCGTCGATGGTCCTTCCTCCAAGGACTGGCGCGGTGGACGCGGAATCCTCGAGAACATCATCCCGTCCTCGACCGGTGCCGCCAAGGCCGTTGGTAAGGTTCTTCCCGTTCTTAACGGCAAGCTGACCGGTATGGCATTCCGCGTTCCGACCTCCGACGTTTCCGTCGTTGACCTCACCTGCGTGCTCGAGAAGGGCGCTTCCATGGACGAGATCAAGGCCGCGATGAAAGCCGCTTCCGAAGGCGAGCTCAAGGGCGTTCTCAAGTACACCGAGGACGACGTGGTTTCCACCGATTTCCGCGGCGAGAGCTGCACCTCGATCTTCGACGCTAAGGCCGGAATCTCTCTCGATGCCAACTTCGTCAAGGTCGTTTCCTGGTACGACAACGAGTGGGGTTATTCGAACAAGGTTTGCGAGATGGCTCGCGTCGTCGGCAAGTAATTCGCCAACGATTCTAAAGACCTGAAAAACAAGGCCGTCCGGATAACCGGACGGCCTTGTTTTTTTTAAAGCGAGTGGCGTTTCAGAAATGCGGTTATCGCGTCGACGGTTTCTTTCGGGCGTTCCTGATGCGGAAGGTGCCCGGCGCCCGCGATGACCGAGCGTTCAAGAGACGGTGTTGCGGCGGCAAGCGCGTCGAGCGAGCCTATCGGGATTATATGGTCGGCGTCTCCCCAAATCGCGAGCATCGGGACTCCGCGCGCGGTGAGCGCCGACAGTCCGCGCGTAAAGCGCGAGGCCCTGTACGCCGCGGTGGCGACATAGCTTCTAAACGATGAAAAGTACGCGTTCATCTGCGCGTCGCTTTCGACGCGGTCGATCACGCGCTCGCGGAGGAACGCGCGATCTTTTTCCGGTAAACCCGCAAGGCTCGAGTAATAGGGCTCAAGCGATTGGTACGCGGCGTCGTGATCCCGTCTGTACGCGCGGTACCCGCGTTTGCCGACGAACGGCATCAGGGACAATAGGAGCGCGGGCGATGCCTTGCTCCCTGACGGAAGCCCCCCGTCGACGAAGACGAGCGCGCGCGTAAGGTCAGGACGCTCGAATGCGACGAGTTCCATGACGGCGGCCCCAAGCGAGCTTCCGACGAGGATCGCGGGACCCGTTTCATACAACACGGAAAGAATCGCCTTTGCGTGAAGAGCAAGGTTGGCGCGATCGCGCCTGCATCCCCGCGCGCGCGCGCGGGAACGGCCGAACCCGGGAAGGTCCGGAGCGACGACGCGCCGATCGGCGGCGAGCGGTGCGAAGATATGCCGCCAGGAATCGGCCTCGTCGCCGAGGCCATGCACGAGCACGATCGGAGTTTTTCCGCCCGTAGCGCCGGTATTTGAGTCATACGCGAAGATCGTAAAGTTCGCGGTGCTGTTTCGCCGTTCGTCGCCGCGTCGCGGGGTAAACTCGCGCGCGAAAGGCGCCAGGGTCGCGAAGGGTTTCATACCTGCAGGAGCATCTGGTCGTTCGAGAGTTCGCGGCGCTTGATGTCGCGAAACCGTGTTACGATGCCGTCGATCGTGAGTTTGGATTTTTCCTCGCTGCCGATATCGAGGACGATCTCGCCCGAGTCCATCATCAAAAGCCGGTTTCCGTATTCTATGGCGTGGCTCATGTTGTGCGTGATCATCATCACGGTAAGGTTATATCGCTGGGCGAAGGAACGCGTAAGGGCCATGACGATCTCCGCGTTGCGCGGGTCGAGCGCGGCCGTATGCTCGTCGAGGAGAAGTAGGTCGGGCTCCGAAAGCACGGCCATGAGCAGGGTAAGCGCCTGTCGCTGCCCGCCCGAGAACTGCTCGACGTTGTCCGACAGGCGATTCTCGAGGCCCATGTCGAGCTCCCGCAGGCGCGAGCGGAAGTACTCGCGAAGGCGCGAGTTCAGGCTGATCCCGAGCCCCTTGTAGCCCTTCTTGTTGCAGATGACCATGTTGTCCTCGAGCGACATCTTGCCCGCGGTGCCGAGGAGGGGGTTTTGGAAAATGCGGCCGATGTAGCGCGCGCGGCGGTACTCGGGGGTCTTGGTCACGTCAATGTCCCTGATTAGGATGCGTCCCGTCGTGGGCGCATAGGTGCCCGCTATCGCGTTATAGAGCGTCGTTTTTCCCGCGCCGTTGGAGCCGATCACGGTGACGAAGTCGCCCTTGGCGACGTTAAGAGAAACGTCTCGCAAAGCCCGGTTCTCGTCGGGGGTACCCGCGTTGAAGGTGACGCCGACATGCTCGATCTTCATCATTTTGCGGCCTCCTTTTTGCGGAGCAGCGCGCCGTTGCCGTATTTCGAGACGATCAGGCAGAGGATGATCAGCGCTCCCGTGATCAGCTTGAGGTCATTAGCGGTAAGGCCGATGACGTAACCGTATTTTCGCCCGAAGAACATAATCGCGCGGTACAGGATCGAGCCGAGAACGACGCGGAAGGTAAGAGCGCCGATGCGGTTCGACCGGATCAGGAATTCCCCGATCATGACCGAGGCAAGGCCCGCGACGACCGTGCCCGTTCCGCCCGTCACGTCCGCGAAGCCCTGGTACATGCACGCGAGCGCGCCCGCTATGCCGACGAGCCCGTTGGAGACGCAGATGCCGATCATCTTGATGACCTCGGGATTCATCGCCTGCGAGGTAATCATCTGCGGGTTTGACCCGAGCGCGCCGAGGGTTATGCCGAAGTCCGTGTGGAAAAAAAGATTGATGAGGACAAGGATCACGGCGACCGCGAGGGCGAGGAAAATCAGTATCCGATCTCGCCCGACATGAAGGGGCTGACGAACTCCCGAATGTCGCCGAAAAGGGTCCGTACGCGGAGCAGCGAAACGTTCGCGCGGTTTGAGAGGATTCGGAGGTTTACGGAATACAGGATCGTCATCGTGAGGATACCGGCGAGCAGGCCCGGGATCTTGAGCTTTGAGTGGATGACGGCGGTAATGGCTCCGGCCGCGGCGCCCGCGAGGAAGGCCGCGAGGATCGCGATGAACGGATTCACGCCGGCGATGAGGAGAACGGCCATTACTGCCGTGCCGAGCGGAAACGATCCGTCGACCGTCATGTCCGCGAAGTCCAGTACCCTGAAGGTGATAAAAACGGCGAGGGCCATGATCCCGTAGATCAGGCCCTCGATTAGAATACCCTGAATCATTCCAAGAGTATACGTTTAACCTACTTAGAAGTCAATTTGCCGTTCTCGATGATCTTGCTCGCGGCGTCAAGCACGTCCTTGGGGAACGTGATTCCGCAGGCTTTCGCCGTGTCGAGGTCGATGAGGAAGTCCGTCTCGCTTGGCTCGGTTATGTACTTGACCGGGATCTCGGAGGGCTTCTTTCCGCGGAGGACGTCGGCGACGATCTTGCCCGTCGCGCGGCCGGCCTTGTAGTAGTCGAATCCAGTCGCCATCAGGCATCCGCCTTCCTTGGCGCCGGTGGTGTCGGCGGAGAAGACCGGCTTTTTATTGGAGAGCGCCACCTGCACGAGGGCGGGGAGGGCGGAGAAGACGGTGTTGTCGGTAGTCAGGTAGATGCCGTCGACGCGTCCGATGATGGCCTCGGCGGCCTGCTTAACCTCGGAGGAGTTATTGATGGACTGGGGCACGAAGGCGATTCCGAGCGCCGCGCAGGCCTTTTCCACTTCGGCGAGAGAGGACGCGGAGTTCGCCTCGCTTGAGGTGTAGATGTATCCGAGGGTCTTGATGCCGGCCACGCGCTTGAAGAGCGTGATCTGCTGCAGTACGTCGATTCGGTCCGAAAGTCCGGTTACGTTGCCCTTGCCCATGTTGTCCGCGTCCACGAGCCCCGCGCCGACTGGGTCGGTGACGGTCGCGAAGATAACGGGCTTGTCCTTAATGGCGTTCGCCGCTGCGACGGCGGTCGGGGTCGCGATCGCGACGACGAGGTCGTCGTTGTCGCCGAGGAACTTGGTCGCGATCTGGGTGGCGGTGTTGACGTCCCCGTTCGCGTTCTGCAGGTCGAAGCTGGCGGTTATGCCCTGTGCGGCGACTTCGTCCTGAATTCCCTTTTCGACGAGGTCGAGCGCGGGGTGCGCGACTATTTTCGAGATTCCTATCTTGAACGTCTTTCCCGCGGCGGCGTCGGCCGGGGCTTTCTTGGCGCAGCCGGTGAACCCCGCGGCGAGAACCGCGATCGCGGTAAGCGCGAATATGGTCTTTTTCATGAATGTCTCCTTGTTACTATCCGTAGTAACAAGAACACTATAGCGAGACAAAAAAAAAGTGTCAAGCGAGTGACACGTAAAAAAAATAATGCCGGGGACCGGGCTTGAACCGGCACGACCGTTACCAGTCAAGGGATTTTAAGTCCCTGGTGTCTACCAATTCCACCACCCCGGCACTGCATGATATAGTACCGGATAAGGCTCGGGAGGTCAATAATGTTCAGCGATACTCATTGTCATTTGGGGACTGTTGCGTCGAGGGGAGAAAACCTCGCGGATTTGCTAAGCTCAATGACGTCCTCCGGGTTTCGCTTCGTGCTCGATATCGGCACTCGCCCCGGCGATTTTGCCGGCCGCCTATCGCAGTTGACCGAAGCCTCAGGCGGCGCCTTGCCCGAGTTTCTTCATTTTTCCTGCGGGCTCTGGCCCGATCCGGCCTCTATAGCGAATCGCGAGGATTCCCTTTCGGCGCTTAAAAGCGATCTCCTGGAGATGCTCTCGCGGCGCCCCGCCTACGCAGCCCTTGGCGAGTGCGGCCTTGACCGATACTGGAACGGCGCAAACGCGCCGGGACTCGAGTCGCATGCGGGAGAAGACGGTCCCGGCACGGCGGACATAGCGGGCGAGGAAGAGCTATTCGGCGCACAACTCGTCATGGCCCGGGAATTCGGGTTGCCGGCGATTATCCATTCGCGCGACGCCTTCGAGCCGACATTAGCCTGCGTTCGCGACGCGGGTTGGGATAGCGGCGTCATTCACTGTTTCTCGTACGGAAAGGACGAGGCTCGCGCGTTTCTCGATCGCGGTTGGTATATCTCGTTTCCCGGAAACGTGACCTGGGCGAAAAAAGAGGCTGACCGCGAAAGGATCGCGTCGCTCGTCAGATACGTCCCGCGCGACCGCCTATTGCTCGAGACGGACGCGCCGTACCTTACGCCGGCGCCGCATCGCGGCGCCACGAACACCCCGCTCCTTATCGCCCATACCTACGAGCGCGTGGCGTCCATCCTTGGCCTGGACGTGGGCGCGCTCGCAGCGATCGTCGAGGCGAACGCGAGCGAACTATTCCGCACGAGCTATTCCGCGTGAGCGAGGCTACTTCACGAATAAAAGACTGAGAATCGGGACATAGGTGATGATCAACAGAGTCGCGAGCTGAACCGCGAGGAACGGGAGAATGTCCCGCGCGAGGCGTGCCACAGGCTTATCGAACGCGTAACTCGCGATAAAGAGGTTCATGCCGACCGGCGGCGTCAGGAACCCGATCGCGAGGTTTGCGAGGAAGATCACCCCGACGTGCACCGGATGCAGTCCGAACGATTCGGCCATCGGGATAACGAGCGGCGAAACGACGAGGATCGCCGAATAGAGATCCATCAGACAGCCGACGACTAGCAGAAAAACGTTCAATAACAGCAGGAATAAAATTTTCGAATGGACGTACGTTGAGACGAGATCGGCGAGCGTGAACGGAATGCCCGCGTCGATGAGGAAGTACGCAAGCGCCTTCGCCGCGCCGACGATGATGAGCACGCCGCCCGCTATCGGCACGCTCTTATACGCGACCGCCAGCGCCTTTCGCCAGCTGAAGTCCCGGCGAAAAAAGACCTCAAGGGAAAAGGCGTACAGCGCAGTAAACGCCGCGGTTTCCATCAGCGTGAAGAGTCCGGAGAAATAGAGCGCGATCACGCATACGGGCAACAAGAGCTCGGCCCAGCCGTCGCGGAGCGCGCGCGCGAGCTCTCTCGAGGAGAACGGCTCCGTCTGACCCTTCGGCGCCCTAAGCACGCCAAGGACCATCGTGCCCGCGAGCATCAGGCATCCGGGCAATATAGATCCCCTGAACAGGTCCTGCGCGTCGACCGAAAATACGTTCGTCGTCGCGTAGATGATGATCGCGAGGCTCGGCGGAAAGAGTATTCCCAGCGCCCCAGACGCCGTTATCAGCGATTGCGCGCGGTCCTTATCGTAACCGCTGCCGGAGAGAATGACGGTCAGCAATCCGCCGAGCGCGAGAATGGTCACTCCGGAGGCGCCGGTAAAGGTGGTGAAGAAGTGCGTGTGGAGCACAGTCTCTTTTGCCGATCCGCCGCGGAGCCATCCCGTTCCCCTTCGCATTACCTCGATTAGTCGCTTGCCCGCGCTCCCCTCGGCGAGCAAGAATCCCGCGAGGGTAAAGAGCGGGATCGACGCGATGCTTTTATCCGTGAGTATCCCGTAAAACTCGAGCGGTATCATCTCGACGTAGCCGCCGCCCTGACTGAACGCGACGTACGAGATCCCCGATATGGCGACGTAGAGCGGTAGCCCTAACGCGGCGCCCGCGATGAAGGCAAGGACGATCGGAATGAACGCGGCGTGCGCGAACGCGCACCATGCCTCGAAGATCTCGGGCGCGAGCGGTAGGTGCCATCCGCCGAGGATCGTCGCGAAAATCCCGGAGATCGGCCCCGCAGCGGATAGGAGGCCCACGGCGGCGCCAATCGCCGCGGAGAGGCGATGCCCCGCGCGCGCGAAGGCGATCACCGCCATGGATAGGAAGGTCGCGGGAAGCGCGGCGAAGATGAGCATGAGGGGAATGCCCCAAACCCTTTCGTCGGGCTTGAAGGCCAAGCCCACCTCGGAAAGCGAGGTCGCGAAAAGCGCGGCGAGCACGAATGCCGTCAGGAAGGAGAGGGCGGGACCCGTGACGCGCCTGACCGCGGGAAACTTGCGCGGGTCCATCATGCCGAGGCTTAGGTGACGACCTTCCTCGGTCGCGAGCGTGCCCGCGAGCCCCGCGAAGACGAACACGAGGTTGACCTGCGCGAGGTCGGCGGAGGGAAGGGCGATTCGAGTAATCGACGAAAACGCGCGGACGGCGAGCGGAAGAAGGGCGAGCAGCGATAGCGCCCCCGTGCCGGAAATCCGGAGTGCCTTTGCGACGGTCATAGTCACCTTCCCTTAAGAAGTTTCCTGATTTTAGTGTACATCTCCATGTCAAACGCGCCTGGAACCGATCGGTTGATGCTTTCCAGGTCTCGCTCGAACTCCGCTTTCCATTTCTCAAGCTCGCCGGGGCTGAGGGTCACGAGGGTTACCCCCTCGGCTTTCATCAGATCAAGGTACTTGCGGTCGCTTGACTCGAGCGACTGGTCAAGCTGGGCTCTCATGCGGTTCGCCGCCGCGAGCATCGCGGGCCGATAGCGCTCTGGGATGCGCGCCCAACTCTCGTTGGAGATGACGAAGCCCGCCATTACCGGGCAGAGTTTCGCGTCGAGGGTATAGTTGATGGTCTTGGAAAGCCCCGTAACGTAAGCGTACAGGTGCACGCTGAAAAAACCGTTTACCCCGCTCGAGCTCTTCATCGATTGCAGCAGCTTCGCGGAAAGTATGTCCTCGATGGTGAACCCGGCCGCGCGAAAGCTGTTGCCGAGCACGGGACTATCGATCCCCGCGGACGCGATCTTAATTCGCTTTAGGTCCCGAAGAGTGGCGAATTCCTTCTTGGTGAAGAAAGAGAGCCATCCAACGTTGCTCCACGCGATCATCTCGAAGCCCGCGGCCTTGTACTTTGATATCAAAGAGGGGCCGACCTCGGAGAGAGCCGCGTCGAGGTCTTTTTGGCTCGTGATTAAAAAGGGAATGGAGAGGGTAAAGAGGCGCGCGTCGGGGGCGAGCTCGTTGAGCCCGATCGTGGTGAAGATAGCGCCGTCTAGCGGCGCCTTGGCGCCCGCGCGGACTGACCGGAATTTCTGGATTACGCTTTTTTCCCCGCCGAGGGAGTTCATGTTGAAGAAGGTGACGGTAACGAGACCGTTCGTGATCCGCGTCCACTCCTCGGCGAGAAGCCGCTGCTCGATGTCCCAAGGGGATCGAGCGGGCGCCATCGACGCGATCTTGAGCTGGATCTTGTCCTGGGCGGCGATGGTCGCCGCGCACAGGGCGATTGCGGCTATCGCCGCGATTCTTCGTGAATGTATTGCGCGCTCCTATTCAAGGAAATAGTCGGTCTTGTGGTCCTTGAGCCACTGCGCCTGCCTGTGCGCGATCGTCAGAACGAGCCGGTTATCGGGCTGCGACTCTGGATCGATCGCCAACGCCTTGTCGATCGCTTCGTCGAATCCCGCGCCGTCCTGCGCCGGGATGCAGAAGCTCCTCGCGTAAGTGATATAGGTCGAGGGGCTTTTCCCCCCGGAGTATTTAAGGGCGTTGTCGTACGCGGTCTTTGCCTTGTCCATGTCGCCGCCGAGCGCGGAAGGGGCCGCGGCGTAAAAGCTGACGAGCACTTCCCAGAGACCGCCGTTGCTGTACGAGGGATCGAGCTCGGTCGCGCGTTCGAGCATCGCAAGCGCTCCCGGGGTGACGGAAAGGAGCGTGGAATCCAGTGGGTTCAGCGAGAAGGCCCCGAGCGTTCCGGCCGAAGCCCAATAGAGCGCGGCCACGTCGTCCTTCTTGCAGGCGGCAAGGGATTTCCTCGCGGCATCCGGGTCCGTGCCGGTTACCGCGGCCTTAAGCCCGGGGTAACGGATTTCGAGCCCGTCGAACACGTAGTTCTTACCGCGGAGGTAGAAGTTGATCGCGCGGCCGTATTCGGCGTTCTGCTCGCTATAGCGCTCGCTCGGAAGTTCCGAGGCGTCCTGCTGGATAAAGGCGTTCGCGTACATGACGTACAGCTGGCCCGACATCACGGCGAGCCCGTAATGCTTGGGGTTCTGGAGGTGCATAATCTCGTAGAGTTTAAGCGCCGTGGGGAAGAAATCGCCGACGAGCTTGGGGTCGTTCTCGCCGGTCAGGGCGGCCATCGGGTTAGGGCCGTCGCCCGCCTTCGCGGACGCGGGAGGGGCGAGCATGTCGGATACCGACGAGAAAGCCATTTGCTTGATAGAGCATGACGATAGCGCGATTATCGCGAGCAGAGCGAGTGCGATTCTTTTCATTTTTGCGTTTCCTTTTTCCATTCGGCGATAAAGAGCTCATGGGCGGCGATCGTCGCGGAGAGGGCCGCCTGAAGCATCTCGCTTCGCCCATCCCAGTTGTTGCCGTCCATAATATAAAGGTTCTTCAGCGTTCCCTCGATGTCCGCTACGGTGCAGGAGGGATCATGCGCGCGCCGTCGTTGCAAGCCGGTCAGTTCCTCTTCGAAGACGTGCCGGTATTTCAGGTCAATGCTATCTGTTGTGTCGCCCATTATGCCTGAAATATAGTGGTTTTTTCGCTAACCTTCAAGTATATTGTGTATATGGAAGAAACCGAGTTTAACGAAAGAACGGCGATCGCCGAGCTCTCGAGGGCATTATCCCTCGCTCACGATCCCGAGTTGATAGGGGAATTTCTCGCGTGCCTATTAACGCCGACCGAACTGAAGGAAGTGTCCGCGCGTTGGGCCTTGGTACGGGAGATCGACGCGGGAACGACGCAGCGAGAGATCGCGCGAAAGATGGGATTGAGCCTCTGCAAGATAACGCGCGGCTCTAAGGAATTGAAGAAGGAAGATTCGCCCTTTAAGAAGATGATAGATATATTCGTCGCCGAGTCCTAACCCTAGCGCCGCCCCGCGCGGTGGTTTGCGGCGTGACGATATTGAAAAAAAAGGCCGTCCGGCATGATTCTGCCGGACGGCCTTTGTTTTTATCGTTTTTTTTCCTATTTCAGGGCTTTCGCGTTGTCCTGCTTTTCCCACCTGACCGCGATATCGTACGGGGTTTCTCCCGCGATGTTCCGCGCGTCCTTGTCGATCCTCGGGAGGTTGAGGAGCGATTCGATGGTCTCGGCGTCCGCGAGCCGGGCCGCATAGTGGAGTAGTCCGTCTCCGATCGTGTCCGTCTTTTCGGCCGCGAATTCGGCGAGTACGGGAATAAACCGTTTCATTGACGAGAGGGCAAGGCTGACGGGGCACTCGCCGGAGTTGTCCGTGGCGAACGGGTCGGCTCCGGAGGCGAGGAGAATTCGGACCGCGCCTTCCTGACCCTCGCGAATCGCCTGCAGCAGTGCCGTAGCGCCGGTGCGGTTTCGGTTATTTACCGGGTACTTTGCCGCGATCAGGGACTGGAGAACAGTGTCGAGGCTCTTCTCCGCGACGGCGATATGGATCGGCGTGTTGCCGTCCGAGTCGACGAGGTTCACGTTCGATCCAAGCACGGCCAGGACGGTCTCGCTCGATTTATGGAACGCGAGCGAGAGCGGGGTCTTGCCGTACGAATCGCGGGACATCGGGTTTCCGCCGGCGTTGCGGATCATGACGACGATGGAAGTCGGCGCGAATTCAACCGCCTCGTGGTAGGAGTTCCTACCGTACATGTCCTGGATGACGGGGCTCGCGCCCTTGTCGAGCAGGGCTTTCACCGAGTCCGCGCGGCCCGCGAGGATGGCGTCGGTAAGCGCTGTCTTGCCGGTTTCGTCCGCGGCGTTAATGTCCGCGCCCGCGGCGAGGAGGGTGGTGACGAACGGGATATTGCCCGTCCGCGCGGCCTCATGGAGCGCGGTCTTTCCCGCGAGGTTTCTCGCTTGCACGAGCTTGCGCGCGTTGGACTGCGTGTCGTACGCGATCAGGGTTTCCGCGGCGTTGGGGGCCGCCCACCTGATGCACGCGTGCAGGGCGGTGTTGCCGAGGAAGTCGCGCGCGTTGACGTCGGCCTTCTTCGACGCCGAATACGAAAGCATCGTCTTGATCGTCGTACCCGAGTCGGCCTTTACGGCGTTGAATATCGGGGTTTCGCCGTTCGCGTTGCGGGCGTTGAGGTCTCCGCCCTTTTCCGCGATGAACGAAACGACGTTCGTGAGCTGCCATTCGGCCGCGAGGTGGAGCGGGGTATTGCCCGCTCCGTCGGACGATTTGATCACGTTGGAGTTGAGCACCCAATCCTGCCTGCCTCCGAGCCTCGTAAGCGCGGCGCGAAGGGCGGATTCGCCCTCGACGTTGGGGTAGAACACGTCGGCGCCGTACGCGAGGAGCACCTCGCCCGACGCGCGGTCGTTGTTCCGCACGGCGATGTGAAGCGGCGTGTCGCCGTTCTTGTCGCGGGCGTTCACGTCCGCTTTCTTGGAGATAAGGTAATTGATCGTCTGAACGTTCGCCTTGTTGAGCACGGCGATATGGAGCGGCGTGCGTCCCTGGGAGTCGCGCGACTGGATATTCCCCTCGACGACGATCGCCTGAACGGTATCGAGGCCCGTGCCGATCGCCTTGGTGAGGGCCGTGTCGCCGCCGATGTCCTCGGCGTGGATGTCGGCGCCGAGCGAGACGAAGAGCCCCGCCTGCGCGAGCTGCTTTCGTTCGATCGCGAGCGCGAGCGGCGTCACGCCTTTTTTATTGCGTTCATTGGTGTCGGCGCCCGCGTCGATCAGCGCGCGGATAATGTCCTCGCTCATGCCGAGCCGGGCGGCGATGTGGAGGGGCGTCTCGCCGTAGCTGTCCTTCTGGTTCGGGTCGGCGCGCGCGGCGAGCAATTTGGTGAACATCTCGGAGCGTGAGGCGACGGGCATTACGAGATGGAGCGGCGTGTTGCCCGACGAGTCTTTTTGGTTGGGGTCGGCGCCGGCGGCGAGGAGGAGCCCCGCGCAGTCGATGCGGCCGTTGCGGACCGCCTCATGAAGCGGGGTTGAGCTCGAGACGTCCTTTACGTTGACGGGAACCTTGGCGTCGAGCAGGTACTGCACGAAGCCGGTATGCCCGGTCGCCGCGGCGATATGGAGCGGCGTGCGGCCTTCCTCGAAGCGCATCGAGAGATTTCTCTTGAGGACGGCGGTCTCGAAATAGGCGAACTCGCCGCGAGTGGGCTCCGCCTTGGCGAGGATCAGCTGCGACGCGATGCGCGCGCAAGCGGACTTGTCCGGCGAAAGGTACGCGGTCGCGAGCGGGGTAAGCCCCGCGCCGTCGCGCGTCGATACGGCGGTACCGGCGGCGAGAATGGCGGTTACCGCCTCCTCGTCGAGCTTCGCGCACGCGTGATGCAGCGCGGTCTTTCCGGCCGGGTCCGACTGCGCGACCGTTTTAGCGGTAAGCGCGCACTTAAGCGTATCCAGGCTCTTTTGACGCGCGAGCGCGTAAACCGAAGTTCCCGCGGCGTTCGTGGCGAATATCTTGGCGCCCGCGCCCGCAAGGGCCTTGACGGCGTCTAAGCATCCAGCCTCGACGGCGGCGAAGAGCGGCGTGGCCCCCGTCGGGTCGCTTTGCTCGGTATCCGCGCCCATGGCGAGGAGGAATTGCACCATCTCCGCGTCGTTCCGGAGCGCGGCTATGTGGAGAAGGCTTTGGCCCTTCGCGTTTTTCTGGTTGACCGAATCGCTGTTTGTAAAGCGCTGCTTGACCTCGGCGGTCTTACCCTGGCTTATGAGGTCGATGAGCGAGTCGCCCTGGGATGACGACGCGGCCGGCGCGGGCGTCGAGACGCATGACGCGGAAAAAAGCGTCGCGATGGCCAACGTGCAGGAAATGGCCAAGACTGATCGTGGAAATTTGAACATGTATAATCCCCCATTTAATGATCGACCGATAACGGGTCGGGATAAAAAGAAATTTATGGAAAACCTTTCGGCTTACTGCTACACTGGGGGTAATGGAAATTCCGTATTCGTTCCTGGAAGATAGCGCGTTAGTCCTTGAGCGTCTTGGCGGCAACGAGGCGCTTTTTGGCGCGCTGATCGTTAAATTCGGCGAGTCTTACGCAGACTCGCTCGCGACGCTCGGCGAATGCGTCGCCAAAGGGCAGACCGAGGAAGCGTACAGAATAGTCCATTCCATCAAGGGCGTCGCGGGAAACCTCGGAATCGGCGCGCTATATCGCAGTTCCATCTCGCTTGAAGCACGGATGAAGGCCGGCGAGTACCGCCTTGATTCCTCGGAAGCGAGCGGTTTTGCCTCGGAGCTCGGCTCGGTCCTTGCCGAAATAACCCAAAAAAAAGGGGGCAACCAGGCCTGACCGGTTGCCCCTTAAGATCATTTTTCCGCCTGATGGCCCACGAGCAGCGCCTCGATTTCCTCGGGTTTATGCGCCTTGATTATTTTTTCCACGAGCGTTTTATCCCGTAGTAGCGTCCCTATGGAAGCAAGGAACTGAAGATGCGGTCCCGCCGCCTTGCGCGGGGAAACGATCAGTATGAATACCTTCGACGGAAGGCCGTCCAGCGAGTTAAAATCGATGCCGTCGCGCTTGATGCCTATCGCGACGCGCATGCACTGGATCGCGTCGGTCTTACAGTGCGGGATGGCGATCCCGTTCTGCATGCCGGTGCTCATGTTCCGCTCGCGCGTAAGCAGGTCTTTTACGACGGCGTTAGGGTCCTCGACGTCGCCGTTCTCGCGAAGGATGCCGACGAGCTCTTTGAGGATTTCCTCTTTCGTCGTCCCCGTCAGATTCGTTTTGATTCTCGCGGACGTGATCATTTTAAGGAGATTTTTATCCGTTCTCGCGTCGCCGCAGGAAGACTCCTGCTTAAGCCTGAGCGGGTCGATCGACTCCTTGAGCGTCGAGATGGAATCGTTCAGCTTGACGATTACCTCGTAGACGGAGGTCCTCACGAAGGGGACATCCTCGGGCGCCGTCTCGATCGTAACCGTGTTTTCCAGCTCGGTAATGGAAAGCGCGACGTCGCCCTTACGCGCCTGCGAAAGGCCGTCGTCGATGTTCATCATCTGAACGTAAAAGCCCTCGGCTTTCAGGTCCTTCAGCAAGGTATCGATGACGAGGTCCGCGATCTCGTCGGAGCGGAAATCCCAGGTAACGGCTTCCATGTCGGAACTTTTGGCTTCCTTACGGGTACCCCTGCCGGGAATTTTCAGCGACATGTTAAGGAGCGGCGGCGCGACGAGGGTCGTGATCAAAGTCATCATGATCGTGACGCCGAATAACTGCTCGTTGAGCACGCCTGCGGCGATACCGATGCCGGCGATGATGAGCGCGACCTCGCCGCGCGGGATCATGCCCATGCCGATTCGAGCCGCGCCTTTCGCGTTAAACCCGAGGGCGAGCGTGGGTAGCCCGCATCCGATAATCTTCGCGAGGATGGCGACGCCCGTGTAAATAAGGCCGAACACGATGACGCTCGGGGACATGAGTTCACCGACGTTGACGAGCATGCCCATGACGGCGAAGAACAGCGGCACGAAGAATTCGTAGAGACCGTGAATCCTTTCTTGAATGACGGCGGCTATGTCCGTCTTGGAAAGGGAGAGACCGGTCACGTACGCGCCGATGATCATCGCGAGTCCCTGTCGCTCGAAAAGCCCGGCGAGAAGGAGAGCGATGCCGAGCGCGCAGATCGAAAAGTCGTATGAATGCTTGA
>DAOPXQ010000025.1:0-16356 GCA_035352395.1 Treponemataceae bacterium
CTCGTCATAGGTCGTCAACCAGCCGTTTTTCTGCAGCCGCCTAAGTACCGGGTAGAGTGTCGACTCCGAGATATCCATCACCTGCTTGACTTCTTGGGTCAGTCGATAGCCGTATTCATCGCCCCGGGACAGAATTGCGAGCACGCAGGCATCCAATAACCCCGTATTAATCGAAAAGAGCATGATTCCGGTACCTCCTTCAGGATATATGATATATCACATCCAGCAATACTATATATTCTATAATATCACGTTGTCAAGAAAAATCAATTTATCAAACGATTATTCTTTGACGACTTTCCAGTCAAGCCTTACCTCAGCCTTAAAAAGGACCGCAAGAAACATGACGACATTGGAAACCATCCAGATAGGGGAATAGATCAGGTAGAAAAGAATGAAGTCGAAAATATTGAACCGGAACTTGAGTTTCCGCGCGAATCCAAAGAAAACGCCGCCGGCGACGATCATGCCGATAAAACTGGCGAACCATCCGCTCACCGAAAGCGCGGCGATGTTCGGGTGATGCATCATAATGCCGGAAAGAACGCGGAGATGCTGGGAGGCATAAAACAGCAAGGGAACGATCAGGGTTAGATGCGTTTGGTTCGCAGCGAAGAAAACCGCGAAATTCATGAGGAGCGGAAGGAGGACAAAGAGGGTCGCGAGCAGCAGAGCCGGGGTTTGCGGCAGTTTTCTCAGCATCAGCTTTCCATAATCGCGGAGCCATACGATGTTATTAAGCGCCCAACGCTTCCGCTGAACGAACCACTCTTGCCCATTGGCCGGAACCTCGTTCCCGACGCGCAATCCCTTTGGATACCCAAACCGCGCGTTGCGCTCAAAGGCGCGGGCGGCGAAATCCATATCCTCGTTGATTACCGGGTCAAAGCCGCCCAACTCGCGGAAAAGCCCCGCGCGCACGGCAAACGCCGCGCCGTTCATCGAGGGGGAAACGCCCGCGCACGACGCCATCGTCATGGAAAGCATCGCGTTCGTAAGGAACTCGAAAGACATCATCCGCCCAATGGTGGAATTCGCGATGGCTTCCTTGGGTATCTCCGCCAAATCGCGGCCCTCCATATATTCCGCGAGTTTCGTCAGGAAAAGGGAATCGTCGGGAAGCAGAATATCGTTATCAAGGAACAGGAACGCGTCGGTCTCGTGGGAAAGGGCGAAGCGATTGATAGTCGCGGCCTTTCCAAGCTGACGGCCGTTATACAAGATCTCCGCCTTGCCGCGTACGGGCTCCAGGGCGAGCTCTATATCCGGATTTGCGTCGCCATCGACGAGGATGATCATCTCGCGATCGTTCCACGAGTCCGCGAGAATCTTGCTTGCTATGTCCGCGACGCGTTTAGGCTGTTTATAGACCGGGACGACTACGGAAATCTTCATTGGTACTATCTCTTGTTAAAAAGATACTGAATTTTCAAGGGAGTAGTAAACTCCTTTCCGGGCGCTATCGGCGAAGGAAACAAAGATTTAACGAAACTAAGGGCATCCCGGTCAAGAATTGCGCTCCCCGATCCCCGCGTAACCGAAACGACGCAGGACGATCCATCCCCGGCGACGGTCAATGACAGGATTACTATTCCCTCTACTCCGCGCCGCCGCGCGCGCTCCGGGTACGATAATCCCGCCCTAATCGACTCGTCAAGCCAAGCGCGGAACGATTCTTCCCCCGAACCGGGTAACGACCCCCCGGCGGTAATCGGGCCGTTGGCAGCTACGTCGGACGCGACCAAGCCAGAAACGCCATCGTCACCGCGATCCCCCTGAACGGCCGTGACCGCGGGAGATTCTTGATTTTCAAGGGCTTCGTGAACGACATCATCCCGTTTCGCCGGAATTTGTTTCGCGGGAGGCGACGCCGTGGGAGCGTAATTCCCCGATTGATCTGCCCTGGATTGATCTGCCCCGGAAAGCGTTAGGCGAACCGCCGGGCGGCGAGAGGGCTCGGCCGAGCCCGATCCCGAGCCCCACGATGGATACAGCGCAAGCGTAGCCCCGCAGGCCGCGTACAGGAACGCGGTCAAGCCGATGGCTGAAAGGAGTCTCTTTTTATCGCCGTCAATATTTGTAGGTCGCACTTACGCTAAACGATCGCCCTGGCGCGGGATAGTAACCGCTGTAATACACGAGAGGGCAATATGAAGAATCGAGCAAGTTGTTCCCGCTCGCGCGGATCGCGAGCTTTCCGCCCAACGCGGGAGGGATGAATTCTAAGCCCGCGCCCAACAGGAAGTATCCGTCGATCATGGCGGACGCGTTGGCGTAATCGCCTCCCTGATAAAAATCCCCGGTATACCCACCGTTCGCCGAAAGGGCGAAACCGGCGGGCAGTCGCGCGATTATCTCGCCACCGGAAGCAAACGCGGGAACGAGCGGTACGGTCTTGCCCGCGTTCGCGCCGGAGGTAAAGGTCGTGAGCGATAGTGACGCGTTGGCCCGCGCCTCAAGGAATTCGACCGGCAAGAATCGAATGTCCAGCGCGCCGCCGAGGTGCCGCGTCGCGTCGAGGTTTTCATCCATTTTCGTGTCAAGGTTATAAGCGATCTCGTTCGACATTAAGAGATAATACGCGTTTGCCTTGACGGAGAATTCTTTTACCGGAACCCATGTCGCGCCAAGCTCGAAGTTATACCCGCTCTCGGCGGCAAGATCGGGATTATACACGCTTTTGGTTAACCCATAGTCAAATTTCACGATTTCGTCCACGAGCGGATTGCGATAGAGGGAATCATGTCGCGCGTACGCGGAAAACTCCTTGACCGGGCGCCAGTTCAGCGCGACGCCATAGACGAATGATCCCTTATCCTTTTGATTGGATACCCCGAGCTTTTCGTCGTTTACGGTAAGCCGATTCCACCCATAACGCGCGCCCGCATCGACCGATAAACCGCCGTCAAACGCCATTTTGCCGCTCAGGTACGGCGCAAGGGAGTGCTGAAAGTAAACATTCTTCGCGTTGAGCGAGGTCTTCGCGATATTGCCCCAAGAGGTCGCGGTATATACGCTTCCATCATAGTCGACGCCGCCCGTGAGATTTACCTTCGCGAACGGAAGTTCGCCGTCCCAGGAGGCCTTCGGCTTTGCCGCAAATTGATGCTGATCATAATCGTATACCGAGGACCACGAGACCATAGTACTAGAGCGATTTTTATACGCGTACGTCAGCGGGAGTTCCGCATCCGTTCGTTCGCTTACGTCCCACTGAAGGACGAGACCGGCGGTCGCGTTTCGTTCGATCCCAGAATCCTGGGTCGGAATGGCCTGGGTAGGATCGGCCAGGAACTGCTCTTTCGTAAGGGAACCGGGAAGATCGAAGCCGATATCGGCATAGCCGAACGAGGGGCGGATCGTCAGGCTTTCCCCGACTTGTACGATACCGGAAAGGTTGACGTTCACGTCAGTTCCGCCGGATCGCTTACGGTAGCCATCGGTCCGGTATAGGTCAGCGGAAAGGGCGATACCGGCCTTCTCCGCCCCGTACCCGGCGTTTAGGAGCAGACGAGCGGTGTTAAAGCTACCATACGAAGCCCAAGCTCCGGCGGATACGCCCTTTGAAGGGGCTTTGGTAATAACGTTGATTACCCCGCCTACGGCTCCGGATCCATACAGCACGGACGCGGGACCGTCGAGGACCTCGATACGCTCGATCGTGCTTACCGGGATGGATAACCAGTTAAGGCCATTCATGTCGGGGTTGTTGAGCTCGCGTCCGTCGACGAGAACCTTGACGCGCGCGTAGGAATTTTCCCCGAAACCGCGCATGGAAACTTGCGCCTGAGCGTCGCCCATGAGCGAGGTGAATCGAACGCCGGGAACTGCCTCAAGGACATCGACGATGTTCGTCTTGCCCGAGCGCTCGATATCGTCGGCGGTGATTACCGAGACGCGGGCGGGTTCGTCCATCGCCTCGCGGGACTCGCGGCTCGCGGTAACGACGTACTCAGGGATAGACTCCGCGCCGACAAGGGCGGCGGAAACGGCAAAAAATAACGCGGAAACGACTGTACGCAGCATGATGCCTCCTCGGGTATGCTGGAAGTGACTCGTACCGAAAACACGTCTCCTGGCTCGCAGATCGCCTTACTCGCGCCGCCTTCTCGGGTTTCGCTATCGCGAAGCCCAATGGATAATCGGCGCTTTCATCCCTGCATACAGTGGCGGGACCGCTGCGGCTTTTAACCGCATTCCGTTTTTTCTCGGATACTTATTGGATATTTCGGTGTTACTATACCGACGGCGAGAAGAGGGGTCAAGGACAACTATCACTTGACTTCGCCATGCCCTGGGGCTAGTGTTTCATGACCCTACGGAAAGGAGCGCAAGCGCATGACGACACGGAACGACGTAATCGGCGACATGAACGCGCGACCGACCGAAAGACCCGTACGAGGACTATGGATCTCGATCGGTTTTACCCTACCGTTGATGATCCTCTCGCTTGAACCACTAACCGGGCATTACCTGACGTTTACCGCGCTTCGGCATTTTGGAATCCTTCCCTTCGCGATAATCCAGGCATCGTTATTCGCGCCCATCCTCCTCGCGAACCGCTCGGCGTTTACCAGGATAAAGCCGGGCCTAAGCGTTCTCGCCGCGGTCGGTTCCGCGGCAGCCGCCGTTTCAGGCATCGCATGCGTCGCGCTGATCGCGGCGGGAACGGCGATTGACGCGCCAACGCTTCTCCAAGCCGGCGCGAGCGGGTTGTTCTTCGCGCCCGCGGCGCTCATACTTACGTTCTCTGCGATCGCGCGGCACGTCGAATCACGGGCGAATAGACGCGCGACGGGCGCGATAGGCCGATTGCTCAGACTCTGGCCGACGACGGCCTTCGCGATACGCGGCGATCAGGCAACCGAAATTCCCGTCGGGGAGATAACGGTTGGCGATATTCTGGAACTCAAGCCGGGAGACATCGTTCCCGTGGACGGCATAGTCACGCTCGGCCTTTCCCGGGTCGACACCTCGGCGCTTACCGGGGAAAGCCTCCCGACGCTCGTGTACCCCGGAAAGAAAATAACCAGCGCCGCGGTTAACATCGACTCGCCCATACGGGTTCGCGCGGATAAAACCGGAGACGAAACGACGCTCGCGAGCGTCGAGCGAATGGTTCGGCGCGCCTGGGAGACGAAAACGGACAAACCGGAAATGGCCGACCGAATCGGCCGAATCCTCCTTCCCGTCGCCGTCGCTACGGCGGTCGCGATATGCGCTTTCTGCCTGGCAATGGGGCGTTCGCCGGGTATCGCCGTTACCGCGGGCATAGTCGTTCTCGCGCTCGCGTGCCCATGCGCGCTTTCGCTCGCGTCACCGTTGGCCTCGCTATTTGGATCGACTGTCGGCGTGCGTTCGGGCATTCTCGTGAAATCGCAGAAGTCGCTCGCGAGAATGAAGTCGGTCGACACGGTGGTGCTCGACAAAACCGGAGCGCTCACCGAGGCTAAGCCCTCGGTCACGGAAATAATCCGCATGTCCGACATGGACGACAACGAACTTCTCTCGCTCGCCGCGACGATCCAGACGCAGTCGGAGTTTCCCCTCGCCCAGGCGATCGTCGCCGAGGCCGCGAAGTCGGGGCTGCCGATCGGCAAGGTAGAGCATTTCGCGAAGTACCCGGGGAAGGGAGTAGAGGCGACCATCAAGGGTAAACGCTACTTCTCCGGCGGTCCCGAACTCTTAACGGAAAACGGAATCGACACGCGGTCCGCGGTGGCTCGGATCATGCCGCTCACCGCCCAGGGCAAAACGCCGTTCTCGTTCGGCTGCGAAGGCAAGATGCTCGGCATCGTCGTCGTGGCGGACGCCATCAAGCCCTCAAGCCACGCCGCGGTCTCGGCGATGAAGGAGATGGGTCTCGACGTCATCATGCTCACCGCGGACAATCATCCGACGGCGCGCGGAATCGGCGAAGCCCTGGGGATCAGGCGCTTCTACGCGGGACTGCTTCCCGGGAACAAGGCCGAGATCATCCGCGCCATTAAAAGGGAAGGAAGGACGGTCATGATGGTCGGGGACGGCCTTAACGACGCGCCGGCCTTGGCGGAGGCGGACGTCGGCGTCGCGATCGGGACGGGCACGGATATCGCTATCGAGTCCGCCGACATCGTGCTTTTAAACGGCGACCTACGCGACGCGGTCGCCGGAATCGCCCTTGGGCGCGCCGTCTCGCGGGTCATGCTGCAAAACCTTATTATATCCATCGTCATAGACGCCCTCGCGATTCCCTTTACCTCGGGCGCGATAGTCGCCTCGCTGGATACTTCGATGATACCGACGATCGCCGTCTGCGCGATGGTCTCGGGTATCGCCGCGGTCGCGATAAACACTTGTCGCATAAGCCTGTTCAGGCGCGGTTAATTTACTCGACATTCTCCGATTTTCGGGGGTATACTTCTCCAAAAGTTAGTGAAATCGGGTGGGTTTATTATGGATGAACACGAAGCGGAGCGTCTTCGCTCGGAAATTCTGGAGTTGATCAACGAGGAACGCGAATCGTCGATCGTCAGGCTCATAGACACGCTGGAAAACGCAGGGGATCTTGGCTCCAGCG
Organism: Treponemataceae bacterium; assembly: GCA_035352395.1. Classification (GTDB taxonomy): domain Bacteria; phylum Spirochaetota; class Spirochaetia; order Treponematales; family Treponemataceae; genus Teretinema. Next base: position 6,560 of record DAOPXQ010000025.1, read on the forward strand.
CGGAGAACTCCTTTTTCGCGAATCTCCTCGAAAACTACGTGCATCTCGACTTCTCGGAAGAGGAGGCGATCGAGCACTGGAAAAAAATCGTCACCAACGGCCACGAGATCAAGAAACGGCTTGGCCGCAACATCGGGATTCACCTCGCGGTGGTCGACTATTTCACGAACAAGACGCACGCGCTCAACTCGCCCATGCTCATCGAGGTTCACGTATTCCGCCAAACCGAGCGGCTCGCGATGATCGACGGACTCACCGGTATATTCAATCGCCGATACATGGACATCATCCTGAAAAAGGAATTCAACCGCTGCGACCGCTACGGCAAGGCTCTCTCCGTATGCATAATCGACATCGACGACTTCAAGCGCGTTAACGACGCGCAGGGCCACGTCTTCGGCGACACGGTACTCCGGGAGATTGCCGAAATGCTCCGCGAGTCCATCCGCGAGGAAGACATCGTGTGCCGATACGGCGGCGAGGAATTCCTCATCATCCTTCCGGAGACCGACGCGGCCGGGGCCATGATCCTCGCGAATCGCGTTCGCCAAGAGACAAAGACGCGCATTTTCTTCGTGGAGAACAACATCACGTTCTCGGCGGGAAGCGCGACGTACCCGTCCTGCGCCCGAGAGATGACGGAGCTAATCCAGGCGGCTGACCGCGCGCTCTATCAGGCAAAGTACTCGGGTAAGGACCGCATATGCGCCGCGATGCCCGAGCGCAGGAAATTCGGCCGCTACGCGAAATCTTGGACGTTAAGCCTTTTCACCGAGAACGGCAAAAAACCGATAACCGGCATCGTAACGCAAAATATATCCCTCGGCGGAATCCAGTTCGAGTGCCAAGTTAAGTACGACATCGACACGCCCGTGCATCTCGTATTCACGCACCAGGAAGAGGGCATACCGGAGATCAAGGCGGAAGGACGCATCACGTGGGTAAAAAGAACCCGCGACATCTTCTCCTACGGGGTCAGCTTCCTCGCGACCCCGGAAATCTTCGAGACGGCGTTGATCCCGGAAGCCGCCGCCCAAGCGCACGCCCAAGCGCACGCCGCCGCGCTTAAGTGATGCGGCTTAAAAAGGCCTACGTCGAGATCACCAATCAATGCAACCTCTCCTGCCCCTTTTGCCCGCGAACCATGAGGGCCCCGCGTTCGATGACCGAGGAGGAATTCTCCGTCGTCGCGCACGCGCTTAGCGGTATCGCCGAGTCGGTTTTCTTCCACGTAAAGGGAGAGCCCCTACTCCACCCGCTGCTTGGCGGGTTCATCGATATCGCGGAAGCGGAAGGCCTCTCGGTCACGATCACGACGAACGGAACCCTTCTCGCCGAAAGGGTCGGCGATCTCGCGCATAAGGGCGCGCTCAAGCGAATCAACGCCTCTCTCCATGGGCTCTCGCAGCTCGAAGAGCGCGCGGGAGAAACGCTCGAGGAAATCTTCGACGCCGCGGACAGAATCATCAAGCTCAACCGCGATATAACGCCGGGCTTCCTAGTCAGCTATCGCCTTTGGACCGCGGACGACGCCCCGGCGACCCGTTTCGCCGCGGGGAAAATCGCGGCTCGATACGGTATCGACGCGCAAGGACTCGTCGACTCGCTCTCGCGTAAAGGCGGCCATAAAATCCACGCGAACGCCGCGGTTCACGCCGCGGAGACTTTCGAGTGGCCGTCGCTCGACGGCGAAGATTACGGGGAGAACGGTTTTTGCAGGGGGCTTCGCGATCAACTCGGAATACTGTCGGACGGGACGGTCGTTCCCTGCTGCCTTGACGGCGAGGGAATCATCGCGCTCGGCAACGCCTTTCGCGAAGGCATCGCGGAGATTCTGGAAGGTCCGCGCGCGCGCGCCCTCTATAAATCGTTTACCGATCGCAAGATCGCGGAACCGCTTTGCAGAAGATGTGGCTACCGCACGCGCTTCTCCGCGGGGGCCGGCGACTAGTTCCCGCTACTAGAGCCGCGAGACGCAGTTACGCCCGCGCGCCTTCGAGTCATATAAGGCCTTGTCCGCGCGCACGAGCATCGCGTCCAGCGTCTCGCCTTCGGTACCCGCCAAAAGAGAAGCGGCCCCGACGCTCATCGTCAGGCTCACGAGAGAATCCCCAACGCTAATGGGGGCGCGCTCGACGGCTTTTCTCAGCCGCTCAAGAACCTCGATCGATATCTCGCCGGAGGTCTCGGGCAGCAGAATCACGAACTCATCGCCCCCAAAACGCCCAAGCACGTCGATCTCCCGAATGTCCCCGCGAAGGATCTCGCTAAAATGAATCAGCGCCGAGTCGCCCACGGAGTGTCCCCAGGTATCGTTCGTGCGCTTGAAAAAGTCGATGTCGAGGAGCGCGATCGAAAGCGGATGGCCAAGGCGCACGGCCCGCTTGAACTCCGATTGCGCGCGATCGATAAAGCAACGCCTATTAAGCACGCCCGTCAGACTGTCGGTCGTCGCCTGCCGCTCAAGCTCGCGCACCAGGCGCTTTGTTTCGTCGATATCCCTCGAAATCCCGTAATATCCCTGTAAGGTCCCGTCAGAGTCCATAAAGGGGACTACCCCGCTCATATGCCAAAACCACTGACCGTTCTTGTGCCTGACCCTGTACTCGACGCCGGCCTTGCGCTCGCCGCTCTCGTTGATGGACCGCAGGAATTCCTTGCAAACGGGAACGTCATCCGGATGCACGAAATCAGAAAAGGGCCGGCCGACGATCTCATAGATCTCGTGCCCCAAGAGGCGCGTCAGGACGGGCGAAACGAAAGTGAAAACCCCGGCGGGATCAAGGGTATATATGATGTCGTAGCTATTCTCGATAAGGAGCCGGAATTTCTCCTCGCTTCTTTTCAGGATTTTTTCCATATGCTTGCGAAGGGTTATGTCGTGCATGACGGTAAGCAAGTGCGTCGCGCCCCTGATCTGGAATTGCCTGCAGGAAACGAGCGTGTCAATCTTGATTCCGTTCACGTTTTTCAACGTTGCCTCGAAATTCTCGCACAGTCCCCGTTCGTTAACGGTTTTAACGATCGCCGCCTGTTCGCTCAGGTCCGTCCATATCCCTGTTTCTTCTGATTTTTTGCCGACTACGTCCGCAGGGGACAATCCCAACACATGGGAAAAACCGCCATTGACGTCAACGACGACCTCGTCGGATCTTCTCGTAATCAGGACCGCGTCCGGATGCGTGTTGAATATCGACCGGAAGACCTCCGTCGTTTCCCTGTTCTGCGAAACGGACTGCTCGTTTTCCATAATCAGGATCCCGAAGGCCAAAAGATACGCCGTCGCGAAGGGCACCAGAAACAAGAAGGCCTGCCAGGGGGTACCGGAGAACGCGTCCATGACGGGATAGGCGAACAGAGAGATCGCCGAACGGGTCAGCATGAACGCGGACTGGAAAAACAGCAGCGAAGCGAGAAATAGCGCCGATCCTCGGATGGCTTTGGTCATATTGCGGCACAGGTATAGCCCACAAACGATGGTAATAAAAGTGGCCGAGAGATAGAGAACGACCCCGCGCGCGTTGGCGTCCGGCTTGATCGCGACGACGATAAAAGTCCCGATCGCGAAGGCCGAGGAGACGACGCTAATCATCGCGCGATTGATATTTTTCCCGAAAAACGAGGAAATGCCCCTATACAAGGCGATATACGACCCGAAGATGCATACGTTGGTCAGGACTATCGACAATGTGTTAAACGGATCTTGCGTCACGAGTCGGAGAAACATCATGCCATAGCCGACGGCGGACAGAAGGCTCCAAATGAGCCAAGCGGTAAAGCCGCGACTTCCCCGCTGAGTGTATTTATATAAGGTGAACGCGATAAGCTGAAGCACGCTGATCAGGACCAGCATGGCGGTAATCGTTGTTATTTCCAATTGTATGGGCCCATCCGTTTACTAGTTCTGGACTAAAGTGTAATTCAACCGGAAATGGACTGTCAAAGAGCTGGTTTCGAGTATACCTACCGGTAGGTATAGAAACCAGCACATAATAAAGAGGCCATCCCGAATCATCAAACGACGACTCAGGACGGCCTCTCGCTTATTTTTATATCACGCGCCTTTTTGGTCTATTGCCTAAACGGCAATATTACACCACTCCGTGCGCGATCATGGCGCTGGAAACCTTGAGGAATCCGGCGATGTTCGCGCCCTGCACGTAGTTACCCTCGTCGCCGAACTGCTTGCTCGCGGCGTAGGCGTTGTCGTGGATACTCTTCATGATGCCCTTCAGCTTCGCGTCGACTTCCTCGCGCGGCCAGGAAAGACGGATCGAGTTCTGGCTCATCTCGAGACCGCTCGTCGCGACGCCGCCGGCGTTGGATGCCTTGCCGGGCGCGTAGAGGAGCTTGTTCTTCTGGAATACCTCGATTGCCTCGGGGGTCGAGGGCATGTTCGCGCCTTCGGCGACCAGTTTGCAGCCGTTCTTCACGAGAGCCTCGGCGTCCTTTCCGGAAATTTCGTTCTGCGTGGCGCTCGGGAAGGCGCAGTCGCACTTGACCGACCAGGGGCGCTGACCCGCGGTGTAGGTAGCCTTCGGGAACTTCTTGGCGTACTCGGAGATGCGGCCGCGCTTGACGTTCTTAAGGTCCATGACGAACGCGAGCTTCTCAGGCGTGATGCCTTCGGCGTCGTAGATGAAGCCGTCGGAGTCGGAGAGGGTAACGACCTTTCCGCCGAGCTGGTTGATCTTCTCGACGGTGTACTGGGCGACGTTACCGGAACCGGAAACGACGCAGGTCTTGCCCTTGAAGCCGTCGTTCTTGACGGCGAGCATGTTCTCGGCGAAGTATACGCAACCATAACCGGTCGCCTCGGGTCGGATGAGCGAGCCACCCCAGGTAAGGCCCTTGCCGGTAAGCACGCCGGTAAACTCGTTCGCGAGCCGTTTGTACTGCCCGAACATATAGCCGATCTCGCGTCCGCCGACGCCGATGTCTCCAGCGGGAACGTCGGTGTCCGCGCCGATATGGCGATACAGCTCGGTCATGAAGCTCTGGCAGAAGCGCATGACTTCGCCGTCGGTCTTTCCGTGGGGATCGAAGTCCGATCCGCCCTTACCGCCGCCCATCGGCAGCGTGGTGAGGCTGTTCTTGAAAACCTGCTCGAATCCGAGGAACTTGAGGATGGAAAGGTTAACGGAAGGATGGAAGCGCAAGCCCCCCTTGTAGGGTCCGATGGCGCTGTTGAACTGAACGCGGTAACCGCGGTTAACGCAGATCTTTCCGGCGTCGTTTACCCACGGAACGCGGAACATGATGACGCGCTCGGGCTCGACGATTCTCTCGAGAATCGAGTTCTTTTGAAGTTCCGGCATCTGATTGACGACCGGCTCCAGGGTTTCAAGAACCTCCGCGACCGCCTGCAGAAATTCCGCCTCATTTCCGTTCCTTGCCTTTACCTGGGCAAGAACGTCCTGAATGTACGCATTAGCCATATCATTACTCCTCATTGAGCAAATCGAGATTACGCCTTTGTAACCTTTTGTATCATCTTTGATACTTATAGCTCTGACGGGAGTCAGTATACCAGTATTGAAGGGGATTTGTACATTTCAAAAAATGAAAAAAGCGCGGGCGAACCATTACCGACCGGAGTGGCCTTTAGTCGTCGTACTCGGCGTCCTCGTCATAGTCATAGTCGGAGTCGTCGTAAATGGACGAGTCGTCGCCGTAAAAGTCGTCGACGGTCATCACCTCTTCGAGCTCTTCGCCGGTTGATTCATCGGCGGTTTCTTCGGCCGTCGGATCGCCGAATATCAATGTGAGATCGTCCCAGCGGGAGGAAACGAGCTCATAATCCGCGGGGTTGATGCACGATCGGAGCGATTCCATCGCGGGCTGCATGCCGCTCAGGGCCATCGCTCCCTCCGTATCGTCGTACGCGGCGATCACGCGATCGAAGGCCGCGACCTCGAAGGCCCAGATAATGACGTAAAGCTTGCGAAAACCGTCTTTACCCATGCCGTGCTTGACGAATACGGCGTCAAGCTGAGGGCTCGACTTTATCGACGCGAGAAAATTGAGCGAGTCGAAATCGGGCGACATAAAGACGTCAAGACCAACCATGCTTTCCATATCGCCGAGCGCGTCGAGCTCCTCGCCGATCGGCTTGAAATTCTTGACGAGCGCGTCGACGTCCGACGGCGCGAGATACTTCTTTACGGACTTGTTTCCGCCGGATGCTTGCGCGAAGGCGGCGGCGCAAACCACGAGTGCCAGGATCAAGGAGAGAAATTTCTTCATGAGACAATCCTTTCCGGGATCCCGTCCCGGCAGAAACGCTTCCGCCTTATTGTACCACGACCTTCTGCAATTTCCAAATATCGCGCACGTAATCCTCTATCGTTCGGTCCGAGCTGAACTTGCCGGATCGCGCGACGTTGAGCAACGCCATCTTCGCCCACTTCCTCGGGTCGGCGTACGCGGCGGACACCTTTTCCTGCGCGGCGACGTACGCGTCGAAGTCCGCGAGCACGTAGAACACGTCGGGCCGCTGGCCGTCCACGCCGTGCACGAGGGAGTCGTACAGCTCGCGGAAGATCGCGTCCGTGCCAGATCCGTACGTGCCGTCGACGAGCTGGCCGAGAACGGCGGCGAGCTTCGGGTTCCGCGCGAGGTATTCCTGCGGGTTATAGCTGTGCTCCGCCTCGATTTTCTGTATCTCCTCGGTGGTCAGCCCGAAAATGAACGCGTTCTCGTCCCCGACTTCCTCGACGATCTCTATGTTCGCCCCGTCGAGCGTCCCGATCGTGAGCGCGCCGTTCATCATGAACTTCATGTTGCCCGTGCCTGACGCTTCCTTGCCCGCGGTCGAGATCTGCTCCGAAAGGTCCGACGCGGGAAAGATCTTCTCGGCGAGCGACACCCGGTAATTCTCGACGAACACGACGCGGATCTTTCCGCGCACGCGATGGTCGTTGTTGATCCGGTCGGACACGGTATTGATCAGCTTGATGATGTTCTTCGCCCGGCGGTATCCCGACGCCGCCTTGGCGCCGAAGATGAAGGTATGCGCGACCGGCTTGTACGACGGGTCCTCGAGGATTCGGTTATACATGTACATGACGTTCAGGACGTTCAAGAGCTGCCGCTTGTACTCGTGCAGGCGCTTGATCTGAACGTCGAAGATCGAGTCCGGGTCGACGAAGATGTTCTGCGATTCCTTTAGGTAGCGCGCGAGCGCGACCTTGTTCGCGTTCTTTATCCGCATGAACTCGTCGAGCGTCGCGGGATCGTCGGCGAACTTCTCCAGCTTGCGGAGTTGCGACAGGTCCTTCTCCCACCCGTGCCCGATCTTCGCGGTGATGAACGACGAGAGCCCGGGGTTCGCGGAGAGGAGCCAGCGCCGCTGGGTCACGCCGTTCGTCTTGTTGTTGAACTTCGCGGGATAGAGCCCGTACCAGTCGGAAAGCTCCACGTTCTTGAGGAGTTCGGTATGGAGCGCGGCGACGCCGTTGACGGAGAAGCATCCGACGATAGCGAGCCAGGCCATGTGGATCTTGCCGTCGGCGATGATCGCCATGCGGTTCTGCCTCTTCCAGTCACCGGGGAATTTCTCGCGGATCTCCGCGAGGAAACGGCGGTTGATCTCCTCGACGATCTGATACGCGCGCGGAATAAGGCCCTGGAAGATATCGATGGGCCACTTCTCGAGCGCCTCGGCGAGGATCGTGTGATTAGTGTAGGCGAAAGTGCGCGTGACGATCTCCCAGGCGTCGTCCCACCCAAGGCCGTTGTCGTCCATCAGGATGCGCATCAGCTCCGGGATCGCGACGACGGGATGCGTGTCGTTCAGCTGGATCACGTTATACTTCGGGAAATCCCTGAACGCGGTACCGTGGTCGCGCTTGAATTTATTCACCAGATCCTGAAGGCTCGCGGAGGTGAAGAAATACTGCTGTTTGAGCCTGAGCGCCTTCCCCGAGGGGCCGGAGTCGTTCGGGTACAGGACGCGCGAGATGTTCTCCGCGCTGTTTTGCCGCTCCACCGCGCGGTTGTAGTGCATCTCGTTAAAGAGCTGCAGGTCGAAGCCGTTGTCGGAGCTCGCCTCCCAAAGGCGAAGCCGGTTGACGGTCTTCGTGCCGAAGCCGACTATCGGCGTGTCGTACGGGGTCGCGGTGATTTCCTCGGCGCCGACGGTCTTGAAGTGCACGGCGTTGTTCGGCCCGCGCTCGGCCACGGGACTGCCGCCGAAGAGCACCTTAACGGCGAGGTCCGACCGCTTTACCTCCCATGGGTCGCGGTGCTTGAGCCAGTTGTCCGGATACTCGACCTGAAACCCGTTCTCGATGTGCTGCTCGAACATGCCGTACTGATAGCGGATACCGTAGCCATGTCCCGGATAGTCGAGGGTCGCGAGAGAGTCGAGGAAGCAGGCCGCGAGCCTTCCAAGACCGCCATTGCCGAGACCGGCGTCGGGTTCCTCTTCCTCGATGCTCGTGTAGTCGAAGTTAAGCTCGTCGAGGACCTCGCGGACTTCCTGCATTATCCCGAAGTTGATCAGGTTATTGCTGAGCGCGCGTCCCATGAGGAACTCTGCGGAAAGATAGTACATCTGGCGTACTTGGTTGTCCTCGTATTCCTTGCGGGTCGCCATCCAATTTGTCTGTATATGGTCCATGACGGCGGTGGAGACCGCGTCGTAGATATCGTGTTTGCTCGCTTCCTCGAGATTTTTGCCGTATTGCCGCTTAAGCCTGGTTCGGATCGATGTTTTGAATTTCTCTTTGTCGAATTCCATGATTATGTTCTCCTTAGAGTTAACCGGTTAACTTTTTAAATATTACACTAGTCTCGCTATGAGCACAACGCTCGAGCGCGCGAGAATAACGTATTTCTCCTGATTGGGGAGCATTTCCTCGGTTCCCGCCTCGAGGACGTCCTGAGGCGAATCGAACGAGGTATCGATGACGCGAAACCATTTTTTCCCCGGAAGCGGCGGGCAAACCTTGACGGTGATGTCCTTGAGCGACGAGTTGAACATCACGAAGAAATCGCAGTCGTCCCGGTCGGTTATCACGCTCGCGCGGCTGCCGACGAGCCGATAAGCGATAAAATGCTCCATCGTCGCCCAATTCGGCGCATTCCCGCTTTCGTCGAACCAGGTAATGTCCGGCGCGGAATGGCTCGACTCGTTCTTGCCGGTAAGGAATTCCGGCCGGTGAAACGCCGGATGTTGCTTGCGGAACTTGATCGTCTCCCGTGCGAAGCGAAACACGTCGTCGTGCGCTTTGCGCGAATCCCAGTCCATCCAGGAGATATCGTTGTCCTGGCAATAGGCGTTGTTGTTGCCCCCCTGGGTTCGCCTGATCTCGTCGCCCATCAGGATCATCGGTGTCCCGAGCGAGACGAGAAGCGAGAGGAGCATGTTCTTTACCTGACGGTTCCGGATCGCCTCAATCTTGGGACTCTCCGCGTAGCCCTCGCAGCCGTAGTTGTAACTCGAGTTATGGTCGCTTCCGTCGCGGTTGTCCTCTCCGTTCGCCTCGTTATGCTTCCCGTTGTAGGACACGAGGTCGTTCAGGGTGAACCCATCGTGGCTCGTGAGGAAATTGATGGAATGGAAGGGCTTTCGGCCGTCGCGAAGATACAGGTCGGAGGAGCCGGTCAGGCGGGTCGCGAAATAATGCGCCGTCCCCTCGTCGCCGCGCCAGAAGCGGCGCACGTCGTCGCGATACCGGTCGTTCCACTCGGCCCACCTGCCGCCGGGGAACCAGCCCACCTGATAGGCCCCGCCCGCGTCCCAGGCCTCGGCGATGATCTTCGTGTTCCGGAGTATCGGGTCCTCCGCGATG
>DAOPXQ010000026.1:0-16351 GCA_035352395.1 Treponemataceae bacterium
ACGGCATGTTCTTTTTCAGCAGACGTTCCCGATTATATGCCGCCATGTCGTCCGGGAGGTCTCTGGATATCCAGGATCTCGCGCGCTCGATGTCGGTGAAGGGATCCGTTACGCGAACGTTGATGAAGTTGGCCGATGTCTCCGCCGAAAGGAGGGCGCAGCCGGTTTCGTAGGGCACGAAGGCCCAAAGCGCGTCGAGTTCCTGATATCCCGACGAGATTATCCCGCTGACCCTGAACGACGAGAATTTGGGGATCGTCATGCCGGTCGGCCCCGTGCGCATCGTAACGAGACGGATACCGTCCCCTACCTCGACCCCGATGTCGCTTGCGAGTTTCTGCCCCAGGACCGCGTCCCTTTCGCCGGATAACGCCGTGTCTCCCGCCTTTACGGAAACGAGCGCCGCGAGCGCGGGATTGCCGGAAAAAAAATCCTGGGGGACGGCGCGGACGGTACTTCCGCTTCTCCCTTTCTTGCCGATCGCTATGGCCATGCCCTGACGTTCCGGCGTCGCGGAAACGACGCGTCCTCCCGGGTTGTCCGCCGCGATCGTCTCCGCGAGGGCCGTCATCCGGGCGGGATCGCCCGGGATGTCGGAGATGCCAGTATAATCGGTTACGTGGATATGCGACGAAGAGAGTTCGACGAGCCTCGAGGTGATACCCTCGATCATCCCGTCGGAAACGACGAGTACTATCACGAGCGGCACGATGCTGATGCCGATGCCGGCAATCGCGCCGTAGAGGCTTTTTCTCGCGTTCGATACCGTCTTGCCCGATCCGATCCCCAGGTACCTGAGGGCGAGCGTAAGCGATCCGCGCACGTTCATAGCGCTACCAAGCCGGAATGCTGGAGTCGGTACGATACGTCCGCGAGACGCGCGGTCTCGGGATCGTGCGTAACGATTATCAGGGTGTTGCCGTAACGGGACACGACGGAGAAAAGAATCTCCCTGACGGTTGCCGCGTTGGCGGGATCAAGGTTTCCGGTGGGCTCGTCCGCGAGCACGAGAGACGGCGAATTGATTAGCGCGCGCGCGACGGCCGCCCGTTGGCGCTCCCCGCCGGACATTTGCGCGGGGAAATGCCCCATGCGGGCCTCGAGACCCACGTCGGCGAGCAGCGCGCGCGCGCGATCGGTCGCTTCCTTGCGCTTCATGCCCGCCATGAACGCGGGAAGCATGACGTTCTCAAGCGCGGTAAAGTCCTTTAAAAGATAATGGAACTGAAATACGAGGCCAAGATACTTGGTTCGGTATTCCGAGAGTCCCGCCTCATCCAGCTCATGCACCGCGTACGGGCCGGCCTGTATGCTACCGGACGACGGCGACTCAAGACCCCCGATGATGTTCAGCAAGGTGCTCTTACCGCAGCCGGACTCGCCCGTGATCGCGGTCTTCGTCGCGCCCTGGACGACCAGGCTTAACCCGTCGATTATCGTAAGGTTCTCGCCCTCTGACGCGAACGATTTGCAGACGGAGCGCAGCTCAAGGACGGTGTTACTCATAGCGAAGGACCTCCGAAGGCTTAAGTTTTGCGATAGACCTGCTCGCGAACCATGAGGCCGCGGCCGCCGAGAGCATGCCGAAAAGAAAGACGAAGAGGATCTCGGGGAAAAGCATCCTGACAGGGATCTCGTCGATGTAGAAATACTCTGGGCTAAAGAGCGTGAACGCGGCGCCTTTCGGCGCGTGAAGCAGGGCCGATACGAAGGCGTTAACGGCGTTGACGATCGCTTCCGCGAGCAGAAACACGGAATTAATCCTCGCGGAGACCAGAAGCCCCGTAAGGAGGCCAAGGCATGCGCCCGTGATGCCGATCGCGAAACCGTTCAGCAGGAAGATGTACTGGATATTCCTCGGTAGGCCGCCCAGGGCCGAAAGCACGCAGATCTCCTCGCGCCGCTCGTAGACCGACCTTCGGATCGCGTTGTATATGTTGACGGTCACGACGACGAATATGAGCACGACGAGCAGCATAAGGAGGGTCTTCTCGATTCGCAGCGCGCTGAAGAACGATCGGTTATAACTTCTCCAGGATTCGGCCGTCAGCTCAGGGAAGCTCCCTTTGACCCTCGAAAGAAATTCGATGTCCCCGTCGAGGTTATCGAGCTTCACAGCGGCGCTGACCGTATTTCTCGTGCCGGCGAGCGAATTCGCGGTATCGCTCGAGACGAAGGCGTACGCGTTGTCTATCGCGTAATATCCCGTCTTGAAAAGCCCGGTGATGGTCAGCGTAGCGTTCTCGGGAAAGAGGTCCGTCGACGAATCGCCCGAGACCGCGACGACGGAAACCCGGTCACCCACCCCGACGGAAAGCATGCGCGCGAGCTCGTAACCAAGTACGACCCCATTCGGCTCCGCTATGTCGAAGTATCCGGCAACGACGCGCGCGGCTGACGCGAAGCCCGTATCGCGGGCTAGTATATCGGTCGGAACCCCGCGAAGCAGCGCGCCCTGCTGTCTGCCATACGCGCCCTGAACGAGCGTTTGCGATTCCGTGAACGGCACGCACGCCTTGACCCCCGGAAGCCCAGAAGCGAGCGCGATGTCCTCCGCGCTTCCTTCCAGCCTTACGTGAGCGGAGCTTACCTCGAGAATGCTTTCGATATTCCCGCGCTGAAATCCGTTCATCACCGAAAGGATCACGATGAGCGCCGTAACGCCGAAGGCTATGCCTAGGGTGGAAAGAAGCCCCGTCAGGGCCGATCTGCCCCGTGAATCGACGGCGTTAAATCTGTCTGAAACGAAAAAAAGCCATCTGATCGATCGTTTCACCTTCGCACCTGCCTTACCCCTTCCTTGTAATCGACGACGAGTATCGCCTTTCCCTTTTCGTTAAAGATCGTTTCCGTCCAGTTGAATTCGTTCGCGTACGCGCATGTACTGACGAGCTTGCCGTTGACGCTCGTTTTCGTGGACGATACGGATTTCCCGCGCGAGTACGTATATTCGATTACCGTGGAAAGACCCTTTTCTTCCTTTCTGGATACGGCGACCAGGTTATCCTCGGTGTATTCGTAATTCTCGGATTTCAGTATTTTATCCTCGGCGTCCATTACGGTGACGGAAATCACGTTCCCGCGTTCGTCATAGCGTGTTTCCCTCGTTGAGGCGTCGTCGGTCTCGATCTTTACCTTTGCCCGCTCGCTACCCTCGTAATACGCCCAACTGACGCGCTTACTTATCTTCCCGTCCTTCCAGTACGTGCCTTCCGAGGGCCGTCCGTCAGCGTCGAGTTCCTCGAGATACCACATGGTTTTGCTTGCGAGAATCGCGACGTTTTCGTCGAGCCGCGAGTATTCCGCGCCGGAGGGCTCGTCTTGGGTGACTTCTTCTTTTGCGTCATCTTTCTTCGCTGCTTCGTCCGCGACGGTTTCTTCAGTCACGGTTTCCTCCGCTGCGGGTTGCGGTTCCTCTGCCTGGGATGCCCAGCACAAAACGAGAATGACTAATGAAAGACCGATTACGTTCCGTCGCATCGCTTATTTCTTGCCGATGAATTCGGCGAGGTACTCCTCCGGTTTGAATGGCGCGAAATCAGAGTATCGTTCGCCCGTGCCGATAAAGGCGACGGGAATCCCGAAGTCCTTTCCGGCCGCGATGGCGATTCCCCCGCGCGCCGTCGAGTCGTATTTCGTCAATATGATGGCATCGACCCCGACGGCTTCGTGAAACACCTCCGCCTGCCTGAGACCGTTTTGGCCGGTCGTGGCGTCGAGTACGAGGATCTTGCGGTAACATCCTTCGTCGGCCTTTGTCCGCGCGATTCGGTCTATCTTCTGAAGCTCTCGAACGAGGTTTTCCTTGTTGTGCAAGCGGCCCGCCGTGTCCGCGATGACGAGTCCGCCTCCCTGAGCGCGGGCGGAATCCGCGGCGTCGAAAACGACGGCGCTTGGATCGCCTCCATGCTGGTGCGCTACCACTTGAACCCCGATGGCGTCACCGTGATGCTTTAGTTGCTCGATGGCGGCGGCGCGAAAGGTATCGGCCGCTGCGAGCACGACTCTCGTGCCACCGCGATTGTCCAGATACCAACGGGCGAGCTTCGCGGCGGACGTGGTCTTGCCGACGCCGTTCACGCCAAGGATCATGTAAACGGAAACCTTACCGGGCTCGGCCGTCAAGTCGATGGCCTTAACGTAAGGCGAGAGTATGTCTTCCAGTTGTTCCAGGCTCATTCCATGGTCCGCGATCCCGCCCGATTTGCAGCGCCTTTCCAGTTCCCCGACTACTTCGTACGCCGTTTTGGGGCCGATGTCCCCCTCGATGAGGCTATCGGTCAGATCCTCGAAAAACGACTCGTCCGCGGACTGATGCAAACCGAGGATTTTCTTGATGCTCTCTGCGAAATTAAGTCGTGCCATGCAAACCTCCGGAAGATCAATGAGCGGTTTTTGGGACGACCTGTTCGGCCGCCAACAGATATCTAAACAGTTGAAACGCCACATTCACGCCCAACGCTATACTGACGTATTTTGAAACCTCTCCGGTCGTGTACCACTGCTGATAAGACGCGTCCAGCGTCACGCGCTTCGAATTGTACGCATATAGCATGTTATTGGCTGCGCCCGACGAAAGAAGGTATACGGGAAGCGAGATATACAGCGCCCCGAGCGACCAGTACAGGATGCTTCGCCGATGCGCGATCAATTCCTTGGTGTCCTTCGCGTCAACGGTCACAGTGATCGAATTGCTCTTGGCGTAGGACTCCTCGGGACGAACGATGAACCAGGTCGTCGAGTCCGCGGAAACCGCCTTACCGATGAGCGGTAAGGGAGGTATGGAAACCGTCGCGGGCATTTCCCCGTAGTAATTAGTCCCAAGGTACAGCTTGATCCCGGTCTTCGATGTATCGAAGCTAACCGAGATGGAATCGCGCTCCTTAAGTGAAATCTCCACTCGATACGCGTCGGTATCGGAAAAGTCGTATTTTCCGTTGGCGGTTACGTAGCCCTCGGCCGAGACGTTAAGCGTGTGTTCCCCGGAGAACACGAATACGCCCTTCTCGTCCTTGCGCAGGAGACGTCCGTCTATGAACACGCGCGAATCCTCCGGGAAAACCGAAAGCTCGAGCCGGACCGGCTTGCGTTTCGCGATTTCCGGGATGAGCCGTTCGCTGATGGACTGGACAAGGTAGTCTACGTCGTCATACGGCGCCGCCTCAGAGACGGTAACCGGCTCCATGCCGTATATCCCGCTTTCCAGCGTGACCGTCACGTACATGTAACCGGAAAGGTCCTCGATCTTGCCGGTTATCAAGCCCGACACCCCGTCGTCGATTAGCGACTTGGCGAGCGATGCGTCCTTTTTGCGCTCGTACAGCGTTAGGTCCGCGTTCTTGAGCTTAATCGTCTTGGTCACTGCCTCGTATTTTTCTTCTTTCGCGGACTCGGCGAGCGTTGTGGCGTCGAACTCCCGGATTTCCTCGTTCTTCTTGCGAATCAGGTCGTCCTGCTTCGCCCTTTGGGCCTGTCGCGCGAAATCGGACGCGTCCGAAAGAAGTATGCGGTCCCGTTCCAAGATGAGGTTCGTGCGTTCCTGCACGAGCTTAACGCGATTCGCCGAGCGCGAGTGGTCAGCGCGCAGTTTTTGCTCTTCGGGGCTGAGTTCGCGCGTCGTGACGTGCGAAAGCCTCGACGTCAGCAGCGCGGGGATCGTCGTTGCGAAAACCTGGAACGATTCAGGGACGTTTGAAAGCGAAAAACGCTCGGCCGCGAGTACCCACTCGGTCTGCGCGGTCGTATCGGCGAAAAGCGGGGACAGCGCGACGAGTAAGACGAGGGTCGCTATCTCCCTAAGCCGAGACAAGGGTTAGCACTCCCCGAACGTCATCGGACGTAATAGGCTTCTGAAGGACAGCGCATGCGCCGTGCGCCATGGCGGCGCGAGCCGTATCCTGATCCTCGGGTGGCGTTATGGCGATAAAGCGCGTGCTAGGGCTGATGGCCCGATATGGGGCCGTGTCGGTAAAGAAGCATGACTCGAAAAAAACGGCCGATACCGTCTGACTCCTCAGGCAATCCGACAGCCACGCGACCGCGTCGATTTGCCCGGCGCAGTCGAAGGTTTGCGACGCTTCAGGCGAGGAAAGTCGCGCAATTTCCTGCCCGAGCGTCCCGGATTTGCACATAATCGCCATCATAGGTCATCGTCCTCCGCGTCCAGGCTCATACCTTTCCAGGTATTGTTCAGATACGCTTCCATGAAAGGATCAAGATCCCCGTCCATTACGGCCTGTATATTGCCGGTCTCGTGCTTGGTGCGGTGGTCCTTGACCATGGTATATGGCTGAAACACGTAGGACCGTATCTGGTTACCCCAGGATATATCCTTTTTCTCCGCGGCGAATTTCTGGTTTTCCTGCTCTTTCTTCTCGCGATAGTACTCGTAGAGCCGGGCCTTAAGGATGCTCATCGCGGTCTGTCGGTTCATTATCTGGCTTCGCTCCGTTTGGCACGCGACGACGATTCCCGTGGGAAGGTGCGTAAAACGCACGGCGGAGTCGGTTTTGTTGACGTGCTGCCCGCCGGCGCCGCCCGAGCGATAGGTATCGACGCGCAGGTCCTCGGGACGAACCTCGACCTCGATCGTGTCATCCAGGATCGGAAACGCGTAAACCGAGGTAAAGGAAGTATGCCTTCGCGCGTTAGCGTCGAAGGGACTGATCCTCACGAGTCGATGAATGCCCGTCTCGCTTCGAAGATAACCGAACGCGAAGTCGCCGGTGATCTGGTGCGTCACCGACTTGATCCCGCCCTCGGCCTCGAGCGTATCCACGGTCTCGATCTTGAACCCTCTTCGTTCCGCCCAGCGCACGTACATGCGCGAAAGCATCTGCGCCCAATCGCAGGCCTCGGTTCCTCCCGCTCCCGCGTGAATGGTCAGGAACGCGCCGTTTCGGTCTACCTCGCCGGAAAGGAGGTTCAGGACGTTAAGCTTCTCGAAACGGGCCTTGGCCGCCTCGATGCCCGCCACGATCTCGCCCACCATGGATTCGTCCTTGGCTTCATCCGCGAGTTCGTATAGGGCCTGAAGGTCATTTATATCGTTCCCCAGCGATTCCCATGGCTCAATCTTTGACTTGAGCGCCTTGAGCTCCGACATGGTTTTCTCGGCCTTTTTCTGGTCGTTCCAGAAACCGGGCGAGGAGGTAAAATCCTCTTTTTCGGCGATTTTCGCCTTTATCGCGTCCGAGTCAAAGACGCCCCCAAATTTCGCTTACTGAGGCCTTGAGTTCCATAATAGGCGCTTTGCATTCCTGTAGAATCATATTGGTATCTCCTGAGGGTTTATTGACGCGGTTTATTCGTCGTCGGCGCGGTTCCGCCTGCGGGCGGCCTTACGACGATGCGTTTCCATGCTTTTTTCGAGAGGACGGTGATCGCCATCACGCCGTCGACGGGATACTGGTAGATGCGGGCCGAATCGTAATAGTCGGTCACGCGGTCCAACTCTTGCTTGAGCTGAGCGAGTATCTGATCGTTTAGCGATTTGGACTCCCAACAGGCCCTTTGGACTTTTTCGAATCCGAAGGTAGCGAGTATCTCCGCCATCTGCCGCGCGGAATCCTGCCCACCGGGGTCAAGAACTACGGAAACAAACATAACCTAGAATACGGGAAACAAATTATCTTGTCAAATCATCAATTAACTGCGAAAATGGTTTTTGGAGTAAGTAATGACGGTAAAACGATTCTTCGTGGGCCTTATCGCGATTTGCGGGACGTTCATCTACGCCGAAGAGCCGATTATGAGCGAAGCCGAGCGCAAAGTCCCCCCTCCTCCCGTCGTCTCGGCGCTTTCGTCGACGATAATCGACAATGTCGTCAGCCTCGCCTGGTCTCCGGCCGAGGATATTGACGGCGAGAATATCATCCTTAGGCTCGATCGTCCAATAACGGCATCCACGAGCTCACTTGCCGAGCGACGGGGGGTAGTTCCCGTAAACGTCACCAAGTATAGCGACGTGATCGACGCAGGCAAGGAATACTACTACGCGATTATGTCGCGCGACTCAACAGGGGCTGAGCAGAATTTCTTTATTCCCGCGAGCAACTCGCTGCTGGTTCCTGTTATATGGGGAACCGGCGAACGACGCGTCGGTAACTCCGAGATTTCGGGTTTTGGCGCCATCAGGAAGGATGATTCCGTCATACTGACATGGACTGCCTCGATAAAGGGAAAAAACCTGATTATCTACCGGGCAACGGCGCCGTTTTCCGGGATTAACAGTCTTCCTCAGGCCGTGGTCATCTCGGCGTCGTCGGAAATTTCCGTTCCGTTCATTGATTATCCCGTTCCCGGAGTCGCCTATTATTACGCGATTATCGATGAAGACGAATTGCGAACGGCAAGCGTAAAATTTACCGGAGGGGTTAACACGAACGTATCCCCCGTCGAGGTACCGTATTCCTACGCGAAGGTAAAACGCTCAAAACTGACCGCGCTGAGGCCGATGCCCCTTCCGTACCTAAACCCCTCACGGAAAGTTGAGCGCGTAAAGGTGACTTTCTCCCGACCTACCGAGGATGCCATCGCCGCCTTAACGCGACGGGAAACCTCAGTCGTTTCCGCGACTCGAGTTCCTTACGTTTTTAGGTCCGATCTCGAGTCTACCTCGGGCGGCGAGGAATATACCCTCAGGCAAATCGTAGAAACCAATTTTAGGTCATCGTCCTGGAAAGCCGCGATCACCGAGCTTACCGGTTTCCTTTCAGTCAGGCGCAGCTCCGAAACGGCCGCGCGGGCGCATTTCTACCTTGGCGAGGCATATTACTTCTCAGGAAATTACCGCCAGGGCGTGCTGGAGTTCCTTCTCTCCCAGGATCGTTACTATAATCAATCCCGGGAATGGATCCAATACGTGCTCAAGGATATGGTATCCGTCACCGGGGATTTATCGGATCTTCCTCAATAACGATAGCAATTCAGGCTGTTCTTTCGCGGGGGCCGTCTCGGCGGCCTTTTCGGGAGCGGCCTCGCCATCGGTTTTGAGCACCGCGACGTCGCCCCGGTTTATCCTGTCAAAGAAACCGCTTCTTTCGAGTTTTCCCTGCGAAACGTCTTCGTCTGCCGTACCGATCGTGAATACGCCCAACACGTCTTCCGGTTTATAGTCGACGCCTATACCCTCGTTTTTAACCCGTACGAGATCCCTGGGAACTATATCGAATTTCTGTTCGGCCTTGACCCCGTCCATCCTTCCCAGATCGATGATCGCGTCGGCCTGATAACGGTTGAGAACCTGTCCCCGAACGGGAAATGCCGATCCCATGATCTGCGTGAGCCGTCTCAGCGCGTTCGAGTAGCGGTCGTTTCCCGTGCGGAAAACAGACCATGTTTCCGCCTTTGAACCCGTTCGGGCGACGTAGAGATCGACGTTTACGCGGACGTCGCGCTTATTCTCGCTGAACCGCACGAGGGCAAAGTAGTCCTCGCCGCCCTCCCTAGATGCCCTGAACGCCTGAGAATAGCTTTCGACCGGGGAATCATGCGCGGTAACCTTGTACCTTAGGTCATAGCTGAAGGTTTCGGCGAGCATCTCCGTCGTCGTCCGTTCCGAGTCGGGGTGAAGGACGTTCGACGGGTCGTTCTGATAATAGAGCCCGATCGATATGTGCGACTTTTCAAGGTACAGAGGGTCTACTTTCCATTTCGAGGGTACCGAGGTCGAGAGGATCTTTTTGTAGGACTCAACCGAATCGTTTACCTGGTTTGAGCTCTTGCCGAGCGACTGAACGAACTCGAGCTGTTCGACGTAGCGCGCGGGATATCCTTTGTTGAGGAATATCCTTGCGTAGGCGATGCGGCTGTCAACGTCGTAGGGATTAACCTTAAGGGTACGGCGGAATTCATAGAGCGCCTGGTCGGACATATTCGTTTGCCCAAACCTCGCCGCGCGGTCGGCGTGCCAAGATGCCCATGTTCCCCTTCTCTGATCCTCAAGCGACAGCCTCTCGACGATAATGCGCTCGGCCATCGCGCGGAGGATCGCGTCCTCCGGAGCGATCTCGAGCCCTACCCGCGCGGCTTTCAGGGCTTCTTCGTATCTTGCGAGCTTATCGAGCGCGAGCGCCTTCATATACCAGGCGCTTTCGCGCGAACGGTCCTTCGCTACGCGCGAGTCGCAGATCGCGATTACCTCGGAATATCGGCCCGTTCGGTACAGTATCGCGGCGAGAAGCTCCTGCGCGTCGTCGTAGTCTTGCCTCATGGAAAGCGCGTTGCGCACGCGCCCTTCCGCCTCGCCATACTGGCCGTCGGTAAAGGCGAGATACGCCGCATAGTAAAATACCTGCGGATTGTCGCCGTGGTATTGGAGCGCGCGGGATATATACTGCCGCGCGGCCGCGGAATTTCCCGTTTTATTGCAGATGAGGGCAAGGGAAAGGAGCGCCTTGCAGTTTTCGGGGTTTCTCTTCAGCGCGTCCATGTATTGCCCAGAGGCCGAGGTAACGCGTCCCGCGCTGACCTCAAGCTCCGCGAGGCCGAAGCGCGCCTGAACGTCGTTCGGCCAAATGCGCAAGACCTCGCTGAATGCCTTTGCCGCGTCGGCCGTTTTCCCGAGCCCAATAAGCGTGAACCCGCGAAGGTCGATGAGCGTAGGGTCGTTTTTTCGGTAAGACTCGGCCTTCGTTACCTGCGAAAGCGCCTGCTCATACTCGCCAAGGGCATAGAAACACTCGGCCATCCCCTGGTAGGCGCGCCAATAGGAAGGGTTCTCGTGAAGGGCTTCTTGAAAGCATTCTATCGCCTGATACCATGCTTCCCTGTTTTGAAGCGAGACGCCGGTATCGTACTGCTTTACGGCGTCCGCGAAAGCGAAACAGGCGGAAAGCGCAAAAAATACCGCGACCGACAGGGATTTCTTCGCCATATTAACCCTCTTTTTTTGAGACTATCTTTATCGTGTTGATTCGGTGCCCTTCCATGTCCTGCACGATAAAGTCGAAATTGCGCCAGGAGGCTTTCTCGTACTTGACCGGTATCTTCCCGAATAGATCGAACACGAAACCGCCGAGGGTGTCGAATTCCTCGTCGGGCAACCCATCGGTGAATATCCCGGAAAGATCGTCCAGGTTCACGCGCGCGTCGCAGAGCCAGACCCCATCGCCGATCGTCAGGATATCCTCGCGCTCGTTGTCGAACTCGTCCTGAATGTCCCCGACTATTTCCTCGATGATGTCTTCCATGCAGACGATGCCCGAAACCCCGCCGTATTCGTCTATCGCTATCGCGATATGCACGTGGCGCCTTTTAAACTCGCGGAGAAGCGAGTCGAGCCGCTTCGACTCGGGAACGAAGAACGGCTTGCGGATTATCCCCGCGAGGTCAATTTCGTCCTTTTTGGCGAGCTGCTTGATAAGGTCCTTGACGTACAGCACGCCAACGACGTTGTCGATGGACTCATTGTATACGGGAAACCGCGAGTGACCGCTTTCGGTTACTTTCTGGAGCAGTTCGTCGCGCGTCGCGGTCACCGGGATAAACTCGACGTCGATTCGCGGGATGATAACTTCCTTCACGGACGTGCTGGAAAGGTCCACCACTCCCTGGATCATGTCGCGCTTTTCGTCGTTAAGGTTCTTCGCTTCCTTCCCGTCGAGGACGACCTCCGGTTTCCTTCTATCCTGAAAAAGAGAATCCAATAAACCCATGCCTTATGCCCCGTATACCGAGTCGTCCAGCATGGACGAAAGAAGGTGCTCCTGGAACTGGAGCATTTCCTGTTCTGGCGAGTTGTCCTCATGGTCCATGCCGTCCAGATGGAGTATCCCGTGGACAAGGAGCCGCTTGAGTTCGTCGTTCGTCGTCACCCCGAACTGCTCGGCGTTTTTGGCGAGCGAGTCAAGGCTTATGACGATGTCCCCTGCGTTGAACCAGGTTGTCTCGTTCTCGTCGATGTACTCGTCGCCCTGCTCGAACGAAAGTACGTCGGTCGGCCCGTCGATCTCGCGGTACTGCTTATTGAGCGCCGCGATGAAGGGGTCGTCGCAGAAAAGGACCGATAGTTCCCAATTCTGGATGTCGAGTCGGTCAAGAACCTTCGCCACGAACGGCTCGACGTTGCCGATCCATGAAGGTTTCGCTATATGCTCGTCGCTGTCGACGATTATTCGGTTGCTCATTGTTTTTTTCCTTTCTGAAGGGCATCCCTCAGCATCGAGTCCGTGGCGTCCGGGTCTTTCTGGTTAGGGTATTCTATCCTCGTGTGATAATAACCCGCCAGGATATTCACGAATGTCCGCTTAATTATACCGATCTCCCTAAACGTCAGCTCGCAATTATCGAGCTGATTGGTCTCGATTTTCTTTCCGACGAGCTCGTTAATGAACTTCTCAAGCCTTGGGACGGAAGGTTTCTCAAGCGTCCTGCAAGCGGCCTCCACGACGTCGGCGAGCATCACGACGGCGGATTCCTTGGATCTCGGGGGCGTACCCGGATACATGAAATCCTCCGGGTCAACCGAGTCGTTCGTTTTCTTAGCCTCGTTGTAGAAATAGGCGATAACGCTATTCCCGTGATGCTCGGAGATTATGTCGATTACCTCGCGGGGAAGCCGCATCTGGCGCGCCTTCTCCACTCCCTGCTTTACGTGGCTGCGGATTACCGTGGCCGAAAGGCGCGGGTTCAGGTCAAGATGCTTGTTGTAGTCCGTCTGGTTTTCGACGAAGTAGTCGCTTTGGTCCATCTTTCCGATGTCGTGGTAATATGCCCCGACGCGCGCGAGCAGGGGGTCCGCTCCTATTTCGCGGCAAGCGCTCTCGGCGAGGGTCGCCACCATGATCGAGTGGTTATAGGTTCCGGATACCGACAGGAGCATGCGCTTCATTATGGGCGAATTCAAATCCGAGAATTCCATGAGGCGAAAGCTCGTCGAGGTGTTGAGCGCGGCCTCGAGAATCGGGAGGAACCCGATGACGAGTATACCGCTCATGAAACCGTTGATCGCGGTGCCGAGAACCACGAACCGGACGTCGCCTATCGAGCCGGGGAGGATCAGCCCGATGATCAGGGCGATCAGGGGCTGTATCGCGGCGAGTATGCACGCGGACTTAACGAGATCGATCCTCTTTCCGGTTATGCGCATCACGCTGACGCCCGCGATGCCCGAAAGGATGGTGAAGAGCATCGGCGCGAGGTCGAAGCTCGAGGCGCACAGAACGCCGAACGACCCGAGGAAGGTCATGAAAATCGCCGCGCGCTGCCCCATTAAGACGGTAATAAGCATCGCGAGCATGGCGGCCGGGATGATAACCGCGAGGTTGAGCGGCGTCGAGAACGCCTGTATCTTACTGCAGACGAGCACGACGAGATACAGCGCGCAAAACATCAGGACCAACAGAAGGATGTTCCTGAATTCGTTGTTTATACCGACGACGCCCGAGCCGAAGAAGTACGCCGCCGCGATGGCGATGACGAGAAGCCAAAGCATCGTTCCCGCGAACTGCCTGACGTCAAGATAGACGCCAGAGCTCGCGAGGGCCTCTAGCTGGGCGTAGTTTTCCTCGGTGATGAGGTATCCCCGCCTTATGATCTTTTGGCCCTTTTGCAGGATGACCTGCACGGGCGATACCTGCCTTACGGCGGCGTCTAGCTTCGCCTCGCTCTCCTCGGCCTGATATATGACGTTGTCCTTGAGGAATGGCTTGATGATCGCGAGAACCGTGTCAGTCATCGCGGGCGACTTTTTCATGATGGTAAGCGCGTTCGACGAATAGTTTCGAAGGTCGTTCCACGTGAGCAGCGAATCCTTCGAGACCTCGATTCTTTCCTGTCGCTCGTTTTTCCAGCGGACGAGCTCAATCTCCGACTTATTGTATTTCTCCAGGCCTTCCTCGGGGAAGGTCGTAATGCCCTCGCTCGCGACTTGCTTGAAGACGCTCATGGAAACCGAGAGGATCCCGATCCGGTCGGAGGACGCGTACAGATTCTGAAGTTGCTTCCGGTCGAGAATTCCCGGGTATTCCTGCTGAACCTCAAGCACGAACTGATTGGCGTTTTTCGCGCTTTGCATCGTGTTGACGAGGAATTCCTGGAATATCACGAAGGCATTGACCATATTCGCCGTGGCGATGCGGTCGTACTTAAAGACGGCCGTGACGAGTCGCTGCTTCGCCTCTCGCCGGATTCTCGTGGCGTTTTCGTCGACGTAGGACACTTCCCTGCTCGCGACGACGTCCCGGTCGGCTACCTTGTCGACGGCGAAATCCACCAGGCTAATCTGGCTGAATCCGTTTGTTTCGACATAACTGAAATAGGTTGACAGAGAAAGGGCGATAAATGCGCAGATTAACAGGATGATTATGCTGTTTTTCCTGCGCAAGGCGTCTAAAAAGAGGCCAATAGACCGATTATTCGAAATATCACGGGTTTTCTTGTTCATATGCCTGCACTATTTTCTTGACGAGAGGGTTTCTGACGACATCTTTGCTATCAAAGGAAAGTATGGCGATTTCCGGTATATTCCGCAATACCCGGACGGCATCGAGCAAGCCGGATTCACTTTTGCGCGGAAGATCGATTTGCGTGGGATCCCCTGTAATAATCGCTCGCGATCCCTCGCCAAGCCGGGTCAGGAACATTCTCATCTGCTCGCGCGTGGTGTTTTGCGCCTCATCGAGCAAAATCACGGAGTTATGCAGGCTTCGTCCGCGCATGTACGCGAGCGGCGCTATCTCTATCATCCCGCTCTCCTCCATTTTCCGCTGTATCTCCGGGGTAAGGAGACACTCCATCGCGTCCTGGAGGGGTTTGAGGTAAGGATCGATCTTTTGCTCAAGGTCACCCGGGAGAAATCCAAGGCTTTCGCCCGCCTCGACAACCGGCCGCGTTAGCACGATCTTCCGTACCTCGCGCGATAGCGCCGATCTGAGAGCCTCCGCGATCGCGATAAAGGTCTTTCCGGTTCCCGCGGGGCCAAGGCAAAAAAGAATGTCATGGTCGCGAAGCCTCGAGATAAGCTCGGCCTGCTTGACCGTTTTTGGGTATACCCGTTTGCCGCTTTGGGGGATGGTAATGTAGGAGTCGAAAAGCGCCTGCGCATCCTCGGCGCCCGCGCCGGTAAGGAGCGAATTGACCATTTCTATGGAAAGGGGGCGCTCGGCGTGAGCCGTGACGAACAGGTCCATCAAGGATTGAAATTTCCTGCAGACATCGTTGTCGCTGGACGCGACGGTCAGCTCATTGCCTCTCGTCATGACGGGGGCGCCAAGGTAGTTTTCGATTGCCCTGAGGTTATCGTCGTTCGAGCCGCACAGCGCGGAAAGAACGTCATGGTTACCGATTACTACTGTGTAGCCTGTCTGCAAATCCACGCTCCCTTTTGGTCAGTATACCAGAGAATTCATGCCGCTTCAATCGTCGTCATCGTCGTCCGAGGGGTTAACGGTGAAAACGCCCTCTTTCGAGCGAACCTTCGTCTTGACGTCGGTTATCGGTTTCCATTGCACGACGAACGAGATATTGGGGAGGAATTCATACCGGTATCCTCCCGTGGTCTTTAACTTTGGCTCGAGGGAGGTTTTAAAGATCATCGTCCAGTCATGGAGATAATGGGAGATCGAGACGTTCAGCTTTTTTAGCTTGAATCCGGATTGCTTTCGATCCTCGGTGTTGGCAAAATTAAACGACTTGGCAAGATCAACGAAGGGATTCGTCTCGCCGGGAAGCGCTTCGGGAAGGTTCAGCATCCCCTGCATGTATCGCGCGATAACCTCGTTCGTGCTGTTCGTGCTGAACGTGATGTCGAGGAAGTCGAGAACCTTGAGGGTAATCGCCGGCGTGAAGATAAAACTGCTGTCGGTTATCTGCAAAAGGTTGAACTTCAGGTTCGATGTGAGGGTTGCCGTCAGCGCGATTCGGTCCTTCCAAAGGTAAACCTGAAGCGGTTTCGAGCTGTTGGAGAAGGAACAGCCTATCGCGGAAGGGATAAATTTTGAGCCCTCGGGATCGAGTACCCAGCCTACCCCGGATTTCAACGTATACGGGACGGAATTGGAAAAGGTGTAATACGCCGAGAATAACCCCCAACCGGCGGTAAACCCGAGCTTTGCCGGTTCATTGTCGTCGATGCTATAGGAAAACTCCTGTCCCAGTGTGATTCCCCAGAGGAGTTTCCAGGAAAGCGTCGTCTTGAATGGCTCCCAAACCCAGTCCTTAACCTCGTCGCTCGTATTCTGGTCATAGAGCTTTGTGCTCATGGAAAGCGAGCCAAAGCCCCAATTGAACGAACCTGAACCCGCGTAGGATTCTTGAAGCGGCGGCAGATTACTGGTGACAGTAATTGTTTGGTCGAGGCCTCCGAGAGAAACGCCGGTTACGAGCGCCGCGTTGTGAACGCTCACGAAAT
>DAOPXQ010000027.1:0-16170 GCA_035352395.1 Treponemataceae bacterium
CCTCGGATGAAAAAACCTCAAATCGATACTCTTCCGCGATATCGACCTCGGACCATAGAAATGAAATTACCGGCAACGCATCCAGATACGTGAACGCAACGTTCACGGGCGCGATTTGCCGGGGGGCGCGCGCGATCGCAACGGAAAACCACTGAACGGGCGATTTATCCGCGATCTTCCAATAATGCAAACCTTCGGGAAGGGTTGCCGCAAAACTGCTTCCGCGCGCGATCTCGTCCACTTCCACGCGCTCGAAATTCGCGTCGCGGGCTATCATTATCCGCGCACCGTCATTATCCGCGCAATTCCACGCCATCGAAAACCGCTCGCCCGGTGAGTGAATAAGGACAACGTCCCCTTGTCCGGGTTTTATGAGCTCCGCGGAAATGGTCCGCACCTCGCTCGACGCGGTATCGAGAATGGAAGGCTCGCTCAAGGTGACGGTTTCCCCATCGGTCGTTACGGAGGCCTCTCCGTCCCGCAGTTCGACGTTCATTCCCCCGATGGAATCCCGAAGCTGAACGTTGCCCTCTTTCACCTCGATCGAGCCTGCCCTGGTCTCGAGTCTCACGGGAGACGATTTACGCGCGTTGCTTACCGACACCAAGCCGCCCGATACGCGCAATCGCTTTTTTTCCTGGGAGACGTCGATGAATACCATCGACTGCTCGCTCATGGCGATTTCCACTCCGTCGCCGAGGTTTATCGTCGCGCTCGACGACGGCCCAGTCCGAACGGTGTCGCGATCGTACACCGGGTATTTCGCGTCTATTTGGCTCCATATCGGGTTTCCGACGGAACGCTGCTCGACGTTATTGCTCTTTTGCGCGATGAACCCGACTATTTTGCTATCGGCGGCGCGCCGAGGACTCGAGACGAGAGCGAGGCTTACGGCTGCCGCGGAGAACGCGGCGCAAAGCGCGAGGAGGAAGATCGCGTTTTCCCGGCTAAACGACTTCATACTTTTGTTCCTCGACGTCGGGGTCGATCCTATCGAACGAAACGCCCTCCACGCCAAGATACGCCCTTAAGTCCTCGATTCGCCTGAAGTGATTCGGGTCGTCGTACCTTCCGAGAACCGCGTACACCTGCTGCACTTCATCCTTTCCCTTCACCCTGATCGGCTTCATGGGCTCGACGCGGAATATCGATCGTACCAGATGCTGCGAATGCTCGGAGATGAGAATATCCGTGTGAAAAAGCTTATTGAGCGACTCGATCCTCGACGCGAGATTGACCGAGTCGCCTATGCAGGTATATTCCATTCGCTCGAGCGAACCGATCTGTCCCGCCACGACCTCTCCGGTGTTGATCCCGCACCCGATCCGGATAGGGGACTTACCGTCCACTTTCCTTCTCACGTTGAATTCGCCGAGGGCGGAGCGCATGGAAAGCGCGGCATTCACCGCGTTCTCGGTGTCATTCCCGTAGGAATCCGGCACGCCCCAAATCGCCATGATGGAGTCGCCGATAAACTTATCGACGATGCCATGGTGATCCTCGACGCGCTTGACCATCACCGTCATGTATTCGTTCAGGAATTCGACGACCTCGGTCGGCGTCATCTTTTCCGAAAGCGCGGTGAACGACCGAATGTCCGAGAAGAATATCGTGGCGGTCCTGCTTTCGCCTCCAAGAGGGACATCGCCCTTGAGCACGCGCTCCGCCATCTGCTTGTTCACGAATTTCCCGAACGCCGTCTTCATCCTGTCGCGCTCGCCGAGCCCTTTCGTCATGCCGTTGAACGACTCGGTAAGCCTGCCGATCTCGTCGCGCGTGCGCGGCTCTATGATGAACGAATAGTCCCCCTCCTTGATGCGGTCGACGCCGCTGACGAGCGTCTTTACCGGCTCGGTAAGCGTTCGCGAGAAGAAGAACAGGAGCAGCATCGACGCGGTGAGAATCATCACCGTAATGAGGAGATTTCGGCGCTGAAGCATGATCACGCCCGCGAGGGCGACGCCTCGGTCGACGGTAGACACGACGATGAGCGACCCCGAGAGGAATTTCTGATATGAGCCGATGAAGACTTTGCCCGAGGGATCGCGATACTGCATCTGCTTCAGGCGAACCTGCCCGGTCAGCGCGTCGCGCACGATCTCCTCGTCCTTCATCGAGGGACGCTCAAGCGCGATCCGACCTTCGGGATGCGCGACGAGACCACCCGCCGAATCGACGAGGTAATTGACGTACAGCTCGCGCGCCGACAGCGCCGTAACGATCTGCTCCGCGGTGCAGAACACGAGCCCGACGGTCTCCGCCTCCGACTCGTTCAGCATCACGTCGGGGAAAACGATCGCGATGGCGGGCGCCCCAAGGTCGGGCGACGCGTTTAAAAGCAGGGTCTCGCCGAAAAAGGCGCGATTGATCGGTTCGGCGTGCTCCGCGAAAAACGCCCCGCTCTCGGGCAGGCGCATGCCCTCGCGGGCGATGCGCGAATCATCGTCGACGGACGCGATAACGGAAAAAGACTTTCCCTTACGGCTAAGCGACCACGCCGCGACGTTTCCGGGATTCTGATCCAACAGGGATTTCGCCGCGCCCGACGGTATCCCGAACTCGCCGGCATTCGAGAGCATCGTCGCGCAGATTATCCGTCCGGTATTTACCGACGCGAGGACATTCGTCTCGATATCGCGCGAGATAAGGCCCGCGCGTTCCATCGTGTTCGTCATGATCGTGCGCTCGATATCGGCGCCGTAAAACAGCGTCGAGAGGAACGTGAGTCCCCCGAGCGACACCGCGAGAATGGCGGACACGATCGAGATGAGCTTTAATCCTATCGGATAGAACCGTTCCTTGCTTGCCATTTCGCGATCCCCCATTTCAGTAATCGAGCATGTAACGAACGCGGTTATTTCCCGCGTCGACGATTAAGTCCCGAGCGCTCGTCATGCGCAAGCCCATTGGCGCGCTTAGGTTAGCCGAGGTGGCGGGTCCGCGATCCCCCGAGAACCCCGAGATTCCCGTACCTGCGATCGTCGTGATGATTCCGCCGTCGATCAATCGAACTCGTGCGTTTCCCGTATCCGAGAAATAAACCGCCGTGTTATCGACCTGAACCATCGTGGGAGCGTTTATAGCCGCGATCAAAGGATCGCCGTTGTCTCCCGAATAACCCGGCGTTCCCGTACCGGCCGCGGTGACGATGATCGCCGGGTCATCGGCTAGATCGATCATGCGAATGCGGTTATTGCCCGTATCCGCGATGTACAAGAACTTGTTCGACAGACGGAGGCCGACGCCAACCGGCGCGTTAAGCCCGGCCAGGGTCGCGAGCGCCCCGTCGCCCGAGTACTCCGCCGTCCCGTTTCCCGCGATCAGCGAGATAACGTTCGTGGCGATGGTAATGCACCGTACTCGGTTGTTTCCCGTATCCGCGATATAAAGATTCTTTTCGTTATTATCGAACCCGATACCCTGCGGCGCATTGAGCACGGCGGCTATTCGATTACCGCCATCGCCAAAATAACCGGCCGCTCCGGTTCCCGCGTACGTCGTAATCACGCCTGTCGCAAGATCAATTATCCTTATGCGATTGTTGCCGGTATCCGCTACGTAGAGCGCCGTGTTTGTCGCGGCGAGGCCCGTCGGTCCCGAGAGTTGCGCCGACGTCGCGATACCCCCATCGCCGCCCGATCCCGCGATGCCGGTCCCCGCGAACGTGGTAATGATTCCCGTCGCCGCGTCAACCTTGCGTATGCGATTGTTATCGGTATCCGATATATACACGTTCCCCGCCCCGTCCACGCAGACATCCGTCGGCGCGCCGAGCGAGGCATCGGTCGCGGCGCCCCCATCGCCCGAGAAATCATTCAAACCGTTTCCCGCGATCGTCAAGATGGTGCCCGGCGCGAGGAACGGATACGTCGCGCTTACGGCGGTCGAGTCGACATAACCGCCAAGGCTTGCGTACGCGGTAAGGACGATATCTCGATTAATACTCCAATCCACTGGCACGGGCAAAGGAATGGCCACCGCATAGTCGTAATACGTCGCGCCGCCGTCGACGGAATAATGAATCGTCGCGCCCGCAGTCGGACAGGTCAGTTGAATCGTCGGAGGCAGATTGTATTGATAGTACGACGCGGGAACCGGCGCGATCGTCGGCGCGATCGAAGTCCGCAGGCAGTGATAGGTTTGCGCGGCGACGTCTGACGTCGCGAAACCCGCTTTCGTCGCGTACGCGCGAACGGTCACGTCCGCGTCAAACGACCAGTTGGCCGGGAGCGGCAGGATAAACGGCGTCGAATACGCGGTTTCCGGCGCGAGTCCGTCGACGGAATAAACGATCGCGGCGTCCGCAATCGAGCACGATAGCGTTATGGTCGGCGGCGCGCTGTAAGGATAACCGCCGACCGCCGGCGGTGGATCTATCGTCGGCGTCGGAACCGTCGGCACGAACGAGTACCCTTGCGAAGAAACGGAGGAATCGAGATAATCCGGGAAGGTCGCGTACGCGGATACCGTTAACGACGAAGAGCTAAGCGGATCGGCGGGAACGGACAATGAGAATGGCGTCGTATAATCCGAGTACGTTAGCCCACCGTCGAGCGATACGTGAATCGTTACGCCCGACTGCGCGCAGATGATCGTGACCGTCGGCACGGTCTTTATCGTAAACACGGGCGGGGGGTCGCCGGCCGGCGCGATAACTGGCGCGGGAACCGTCGTTACGAACTGATAGACTTGGGACGCTATCGCGGAGTCGAGGTAATCGTTATGGCGCGCATACGCGCGCAATATGATCGTCGAAGGTACCGTGGTATCGGCCGGAAAGGGTATGTTGAAGGGGACCGTATACTCGGTAAAGGGTTCCGCGCCATCAATCGAGTATAAAACTCGCGCGTCGGAAAGCTCGCAGGACAGCGTCACCGTCGGAGCGCTGACCACATTGAATTGCCAGGTCGGATTGTTTGCCGGCGTAATGACGGGCGCGGGCGCATTCTGTACCTTCTGAGAGATCACCGAAAAAAGGTCCGCGTGAAACGCGAGACTGCAGCCGATCAAGAAACCGGTGACTGACACGGAGAACATCAGAATGTAATGGATCCCGTTCAATCTTGCCCTCAAGAACAGCCCTCCCGCGGTTTGTCATGCTTCGTCTCCCTTTATTTATAAGTGTCCGGGAGACGAATAGCAAACCGCGCGAAGTGCCTTTTAGGGTCGTTAGTGCGTTATGCTGGAAAAGAACGCGGTGCGCGCGGCATCCTGAGCCGCGATCACGCGATCGCAAAAGGCGTCGAATTCGTGATCCGCGATCTGCGCGCTCGGGTTGTCGAGCAGGTATTTGACGCAGCGGCGGGCGCCCTCGGCGAAGGCGATTCGCGGCGAGAACCCCGGCACGAGCCGCTTGATCTTCGCGTTGTCGAAAACGATCGCATGGGCCTTGTCGCCGCCGAGCGTGCCTGAGTACTCGGGATCGCAGAACGAAAGGAAGTCGGAAGTGACGTGATACTTGACGACCGGCATGCCGAGCGCGTCGCCCAATCGATCGTAGATCTGGTTCCAGGTAAGCGACTCGTCCGACGTAATCTGATAGGTCTCCCCGATCGCCAGGGGATTTCCCATTAGACCGCAAAACCCGACGGCGAAGTCATCCGCGTGGGTAAGCGTCCAAAGGGAGGTACCGTCGCCGTGGACGATCACGGGCTTACCCTTGAGGATGCGGTCGACCACCTGCCAGGCGCCGCGCTTGCCGTGAACGGCCACGGGAGTGTAGCGATCGTCGTAGGTGTGGCTTGGCCGCACGATAGTCGCGGGGAAGCCGGTAAGCCGATACTCCTCCATTAGGTAGTTTTCGCATGCGATCTTATTGCGGGAATATTCCCACATCGGATTGCATAATGGGGTCGACTCATTGACGAGATAATGGTTAAGCGGTTTTTGATAGGCCGACGCGGAACTGATGAAGATAAACTGACGGGTCTTTCCCTCGAAAAGCCGAACGTCCCGCTCAAGCTGACCCGGAACGAAGGCGATAAAGTCGACCACGACGTCGAAGGTCATCCCGTCGATGAGCGCGGCGACCGCCGACTCGTCCATATTGACGTCCGCGGTCAGAAGCTTGGCGCCGGGACATACCCGCTCGCCCCGCGTTCCCCTGTTAAGGAGGTACAGCTCCCAGCCGAGCTCGGTTGCCCTGCGGGCGATCCCCGAACTGATAGTTCCCGTCCCGCCGATAAAAAGCGCTTTCATGCCATGCCCCCTACCCATGAGTATAAACCGCGCGATTTCAGTGTCAAACGAAATAAACTCTTGACAGCGCGATTATTTGTTGCCAATATAAACATATATGAAGCAATCAACCATATCCATTCTTTTGCTCACGGTGATCTATTTCGCGTTCATCAGCCTTGGCCTGCCGGACAGCATATTCGGCATCGCGTGGCCCTACATGAGCGTCGACTTCTCCCGCGCCCTCGAGACGGCGGGAATCGTGACCATCAGCATGACGATTTGCGCGGCGATATCGAGCGTGATGAGCGGCTACGTCCTCGCGAAATTCGGCACTGGCCGGGTTACGTTCGTCAGTTGTCTAATGACGGCGACGGGGTTGATCGGATACTCGCTCGCGCCGTCGTTCCTGTGGCTCATCCCGTTCGTTCCCCTCCTCGGGTTCGGCGCGGGAAGCATCGATTGCGGATTAAACATCTTCGTTTCGGGGCATTATTCCTCGCGCCATATGAACTGGCTGCACTGCTGCTGGGGAATCGGAGCGACCCTCGGGCCCGTAATCATGACGGCCTTCGTCGCGGGCAACGCCGACTGGCGCGGCGGTTACCGAACGGTGGGGCTTATCCAGTTCGCGCTCACGATTATCCTCTTCGCGACGCTCGGCCTGTGGGCTAAGGTCAAGGGGACGGCTGAGGGCGAGGGTGGAATGGCGGCGATACCCGACGCGACGGGCACCGAAGCGGAACTCCGGAAAAAGCGACACCACGCGATCTGGCTGCAGATCGCCATCTACGTCGTCTACACCTCATGCGAGTTTATCGTCGGCCTGTGGGCCTTTACCCTTCTGACCAAATTCCGCGGGGTCGCCCCAGCATACGCCGGCGCGTGGGTCTCCGTGTATTACGGCTCGCTCACCGTCTCGCGCTTCCTGACGGGCTTCGTGGTCAACCGGCTCGGCAACCGCTTCATGATACGGACGGGACTCATCGTATCGCTCGCGGGCGTCGCTCTCTTTGCCCTCCAGTTCTTCTTCCCCGGCGCGTCGTCCCTCACCGCCTTCGCGGGCCTCGTCCTGATCGGCGGCGGATTCGGGCCGGTATTCCCCTGCATGACGCACGAAACCTCGCGGCGCTTCCGCGACGAAACCGCGCAAAAGGTTATCGGCTTCCAGGCGGCCGGCGCCTGCATCGGCGGCGCGACCTTCCCGGCCCTCGTCGGTTGGGTCGGCGTGCGGACGACCTTCGAGATCCTGCCGTTCACCGTCGGTCTTCTCGTCGCGCTGACGCTTTTTATCACCATGGCGCTC
Source organism: Treponemataceae bacterium (assembly GCA_035352395.1). Lineage (GTDB taxonomy): Bacteria > Spirochaetota > Spirochaetia > Treponematales > Treponemataceae > Teretinema. Next base: position 7,484 of record DAOPXQ010000027.1, read on the forward strand.
GACCGGGAAACCTCGAAGGGAAAGCTCTAGGCTTTTCGGGCAAGACGGCGGATTCATGCTTCATATTGAGGCATGAAACACCCGTTTTGCCTCGCCTCAATCTACCTTGCCGGCCTGTCCTTATCGATCGTCCTCTCTGGATGCGATCAAGCAACACTTTTCTCGCCTTACGAACGCGCGCGCGTTATCCTGCCCCCGCCGCACCCCGCGATCGCGATCTCAAGGGAGGCGCGCGCGGACGCGCCGTCGGGAGATTATTGGACCCTCGCGTGGTTTGACGAATCGGGCGTATTCCGCTCGATTCAGCATATCCCCGCAAGCGCGGAATCCGTCACCATAGACCTCAGGCGCGGCTCTTTCACCCCGGTCCTGCTCTACCCCGAAAGCGGCGGACTTGCTTTGGCGCCGGCCGGCGCAATCTACCCGATCGACGGTAGCGCGGAACCGGCGGAGGCGATCAGGGGCGAGGTTACCCTAAAGCCGGACTGGAAAGGCGGGATTCTCGCGGACTGCGCGTATGAGGCCTGTCAGCGGGCGACGGGCGGTTTCTCCGCCGGGCAGGCGATCGCCGCGCACTTCAATTGGGCCCGATGCGCTCGCGTCATCGACGCTATGCCCGATCCCGTCCTCCTCGACCGAGAAACGCTCGTCGCGGCGATCCTCTCGGGATCGGTCTCCAAGTATTCCGTATCCGAGCGCGACGCGGCGATCATATCGCTTGATTCAATCCATCGCGAAAGCGGCGAACGCTTCGTCGCCGCCAACCCCGTGTCGGCGGACTTTATCTGGCCCGCCGAGGGCGCGCCCGCGGTTACGCTCGCGGACGGCCACGCGACGTACTTTGGGGAAAAAGGAACCATCGAGCTTGAGGTTAAGGGAGGAACCCTAGTCTGCGGCTTTTTCTCGACGTATCCCTTGCAAGATTGAACGCCCTCGGATACTGTAGATATACCATGAAACGAACCCTCACCATGATCGTCATCCTCCTCGTCGCGCTTTGCGGCTGCTCAAAGGGCAAGGCCGCCGACGGCCAAGCGGTATCGGACGAGGCTCCTACGCAAAAAAGCTCCGGATGGTATTACTTTTCCGATTCCGGGATTCACCCCGCGGAGAACCCCGCGAGCATACCGCCGCGAAAATTCGTGCCCTGGACGGAAGCCGTGCGCGTCTCGGACGCCGCCGTCGTCAATGACGTTCCCGCGTTTCTCATCAATCGCCTGGGGCTCATGACCGGCGCGGACGCCGATAAAGCCTCCGAGATGCATACGGCCCAGTTTTTCTCGCAATCCACCGCCGCGGGAATCCTTCGCGTGGGCGACTCGACGGCCGTGCGCATGTATCGCAACAGCTTCTTCTCCGAGGCCTCGCCGACGGACTCAGGGCCCAACGCGTTCCTTGCCGCGTATGAACCCGAGTCCGGGCGGTTCAACGCCCTCCTTTCGTCCGCCGATCTTGGCCTTGAAGCGGATGCGCAATGCGTCTCGCTCGACCGTTTCGGCTCGATGTGGTATGCCTCATTTAAGACGGTAAAGGGCAATAAGGTCGACTTTGATTATCTTGAATTCCCCGAGATCCCGGCGAAGGACAAGTCTTCCGGCGCCGTCGACCTTTCCGGCGTGAAGAAGCTCTCCTCCGAGTCTTTTCAGAAGTCGGTCACGCCCTTCGGGCTTTCGGACGTCCCGGAAACCCTCAAGCCGATGATCGCGAAGCTCCCCGAGTCGCTTGCCTGCACCATTAGGGTCTATACCGACTCAACGCTTTCCACGCAGACCTACGCGCGCCGCGGCGAGGGGGACGCGCTCGAGGCCGTCGCATACGCTTCCAAAGACCGATCGGCGATGCTCTTTTCGGACGGGACCTTCTATTACAGGGGGAACAATTCCTCCGACTCGATCAAGACGATTCAGCTTCCCTCGCTCTCGCGGGGTTACGTGTATACATCGTTCATTCTGACGGGAAACACCCTCTTAGCCGCCTGGGAAGAGCAGCGTTTCTTCGAGACCGGACGATCCGGAATTCTGGAAACGCCCCTTCCGGATGGGGTATAATGTAAGTTATAGATGAGAACTAAATGGGCCCTTTCGATCGTAGCCATCCTCGCGTTCGCGGCCGCATTCGCCACGGCGGAGTATTCCCAATGGAGCTTCGGCGGGGGGCTTAACCTCGTCTGGAACTCCGACGGCGAGGGCGAAACCCCGAGCGGAATGGGGACCGGCGGTACCACCGGCGGCCTCGCGAGCGCCCCGAGCCCGATCGCGGGATACCTCGTCGCGGAATACCGCCTGCCGATCAACCCGCAGGTTGACTTCGCGCCGTCCGCCTCTCTCTACTTCATGCAGTATCTCTGGGCCCGCGAGCGCGCGCTTCCCGCCGAAAACGAGAACCGCACGGCCTTCGCGCCGACCCTACTCCTCGACATGCCCTTTCTGTATCATTTCAACCAGGGTCGCTTCGACTTTTCGTTCGGCGGCGGCCCCGCGATCCTTCTCCGCTATGCCTTTCTCGAGGCGGGCGTCAGCGAGGACGAAAAGCTCTCGCCGAGCGACCCATTGACCGCGGGAGAGCAGGTTCGCGCGATCAACGGCTACCTTTGGGGCGCGGGACGTTGGTTTTGCCCGACGCTTCAGGCAAGCGCGCGCTACGAACTCGAGACCGGATGGGGCGCCAACTTTACGCTCCGTTTCGGCATACCGATCTCCAACATATGGGCTACCCCGCAGGTGCCTCCCATCGATTCGTTCATGTTCATGGCGTCGCTCATCATCACGCCGCCCGTAAGGACGGCAGAAGAGGCGAAGGCCATGGGGGCAGAGGGCGGCCCTCAGCCAAAAAAAAGCGCCCCCTAATCGGGGACGCTCTACCGGCCGCTAGATCTCCACGGATCTCGACGAAACCTTTTCCTTAATATAATCGATAAACTCGGCGAGCTTCATCGTCTGCTGCCTTCCGTCGCGGAAGCGCACGGCGACGGCCTTCTCGTCCATTTCCTTCTGCCCGACCACGAGCTGATAGGGCACCTTCAGCGACTGGTGCTTGCGTATCTTCGCGTTCATGCGGTCGTTGTCGACGTCCGCCCTGGCGCGAATCCCCGCGTCTCGGAGCGCCTTGGCGACTTCCTCGGCGTAGGCGTCGAAGGTCGGCGCGATCGGAATCGTGACGACCTGCCTCGGCGCGAGCCAAGCGGGGAACGCTCCCGCGTAATTCTCGATCAGGATACCCATGAAGCGCTCGAGCGAGCCGAGGGCCGCGCGGTGCAGCATGACCGGGTTATGCTTCGCGTTGTCCTCGCCGATATACTCCGCGTTCAGGCGGTCCTTCGAGGGCAGCTGATAGTCGACCTGAATCGTGCCGCACTGCCACTGTCGGCCAAGCGCGTCGACGAGGGTGAACTCGAGCTTCGGGCCGTAGAAAGCGCCCTCGCCGGGAGACACCTCGTACGGGAGGTTCGCGGCCTTGCAGGCGTCGGCGAGCGCGGCTTCCGCGCGGTCCCAGGTGGCGTCGTCGCCCACGCGCTTTTCCGGCCTCGTGGAGAACTTAACCAGGATGCCCTCGGGATCGAACCCAAAGTCGGCGTACATGCCCTTCAGCAGCGCGCAGAATTTCGCGACCTCGCCGGGGATCTGCTCCTCGGTGCAGAAGATATGCGCGTCGTCCTGCACGAAGCCGCGCACGCGCATGATGCCGTGAAGCGAGCCTGACGGCTCGTTGCGGGTGCAGGACCCAAACTCCGCGATGCGGAGCGGAAGGTCGCGATAGCTCTTGGTGCCCTGCTTGAAGATCTCGATATGGCCCGGGCAGTTCATCGGCTTCAGCGCGAACAGGCGCTTCTCGCTCTCGGTGATGAACATGTTCTCGCGGTACTTCGCCCAGTGGCCCGAGCGTTCCCACAGGCTCTGCGGCATGACGAACGGGGTCTTCACCTCGACGTAGCCGTCCTCGCGAATCTTGCCGCGAACGTAGTTTTCAATAAGCAGGTACACGATCCAGCCGTCCGGGTGCCAGAAAATCTGGCCGGGGTTTTCGTCGTCGATGTGGAAAAGGTCGAGTTCCTTCCCGATCCGGCGATGGTCGCGCTTTTCCGCCTCGGCGAGCATGTCGAGATAGGCCTTAAGGTCGTTCGGCTTCTCCCATGCGGTACCGTAGATGCGGGTGAGCATGGGCCGGGTCTCGTCGCCGCGCCAATAGGCGCCCGCGATCTTCATCAGCTTAAAGCTCTGCGCGTTGATTTCCTTGGTGTTCGCCACGTGAGGGCCGCGGCAGAGGTCGACGAAGGCGCCGGAGCGATAGATCGTGAGGGTCTCCCCCTCGGGGAGGTCATTGATGAGCTCGGTCTTGAACGGCTCGTCCTTGAACATGGCGAGCGCGTCGGCGCGGCTTATCTCCTCGCGAACGAAGTCCGAATTCGAGTTGACGATGCGGCGCATCTCCTTCTCGATCTCGGGAAAGTCATCCGGGGTAATCGCCTTGGGGAGCTGAAAGTCGTAATAGAACCCCGTGTCGATCGCGGGTCCGATGGCGACCTTGGTTCCGGGAAACAGTTTGACGACGGCTTCCGCCATGACGTGCGCGGCGCTATGCCTGATAAGGTCGAGCTTCTCCGATTTGGGGGGGACTGATGGATTCATCTTGTGCGCTCCTTGCTGGGTACACTTACGGGAATCGGGCCGGCCATGCGGCCGACTTAGGCAAACGCAAGTTCGCCCGGGCAAAATGCCCTACATGCGGGGACGAAGGACGTCGCGCGGCAATCGACTTGCCGACAGACCTCTCCGCGGTTCCACCCCGCTTCGATTCCCCGTGACGGGGAGCGCTCTCATCGCCGTTAACGCACGGAATGCGGCCGAAAATACTGGGAAAGCCGATCAGGCGCGGCCTACATGGCGCGGCTTGAATCGGGATCCGTTGGTCCCGGCAACTCGGGAGTGGTTTTCATTACGTTCATCGGGCGGCTGTCTCTCAGCCTGGGATCACCGACGCATACGCGCCAACGACCGCCGGACAGCCTCTCTTTCTGGCCTGGAACGGTAACTACTCGTCTCCGTCTTTGTTGTTACGTACAGGATATCCAGCGCGTCGGAAGCTGTCAAGCCAAACCGCCAGTGCTTGCCGTTTTAACGTTTTTCGCCGATACTGGAAAGGATTATGGAAGATAATAAGAACTTCACCGAAATGCTTTTTCAGGCGGTATTGGAACGACAGCAGGTCCTAGACTCCTACTTACTGCCTAAACTCCATGACGAATACCGCATAATACAAAGTTCCGCGAAAACCGTACGGTCGATCCTCGTAAAAAAGGCGATCCTGCACGACGATGAGTATAAATACGACTCCAAGATTACCGACATCGAGGTTCCCTCCGAGGAAGGCTACACCGATGGCGAGCGAAACGCGGTGATCGGGCACCGGCTGGCGCAGTACGAGGCGATGCTCGAGTACCTTTCCAACTATTACCAGTTTACCTGCGACTTCCTAACCACGGACCGAATAAACAAGCTCATCGGGCTTGGCCGCTGCTTTTCCTGGGAAGCTTTCTCGAACACCTCGACGAGACCGAACACCAAGGGGCTCGCCGATCTCGTCAACAACATCCGCAATAGCTCGGACTCCCTTTCGATCAGCATACTGAACGACTCGCTGACGCAGTTAAGCAAGTCGTCGCTTTCGGTTGCAAAGACCCTCAAGGGCCTTACCGAATTCCATCGCGAGCGCTATAAAACGGCCGTGCGCAAGCTGGTAATGCCGGGAGTCGTAATAGACGCGGCCACGCTCGAAACGGGACCCTCAGCCGCGATGCACCAGATTAAAAAGGCGTTCGCGGCCTCGATGGCGGGGCAGCCCTTTTATACCGAGCTTATCGAAGAGATCCTTAAGGAGGATTTCTCGCCGGACCATGCCGTCAGGCAGCAGGAGCTACTCTCGCGGCTCGCGTCCACCAAGGGCGAGGCGGCGAAAGGTCCCGCGAAAGATAGCCTCAAACCCGTGCTCCTGGACGGCATCAGGACCATTGGGGCAGTTTCCCCGCAGCTCGACGAGATCGTGTCGAAGCTTTCGGAGAATCAGAGAGTCGTGCTCGCCACGGAAAGGTCCTTCTTCCAGAAGCTCGCCGAGGCGCTCAAGAAGGCCTTCAACATCCCCGAGCGCGAAGAGGACATTCAGATACTGAGCGTCGATCCCGTGACGCAGACGGGCAAAAAGGAATACATCAAGTTCAATCCCTTCATCGAGGACGTAAAGCACCGCGCGCGCGTATGCACCGCGTTCGCCGTAAGGACCTCCCCCGCGTATCAGAAGATCGAGCTGATGGACGAACAGCAGATCCTGGACCTCCTGACGCGCCACATCGCGGATATCGCGACGATCATGAAGCAATGCGCGGGACTCGACGAATACTTCAAGCAAAATACTGACATAACGATCCGCGAACGCATGCGCGGAATCAAGGTCGAGATTTCGGCCATCCGCAATAATCTCGTAAAGGCCAATCAATGCAGGGCGGAATACGCCGCGCAGGTCGAGGAACAGCAGCAACTCAAGAAACTGGGGATCATCAATGGGTAAACAACGTGGCTTTCTTTCGGTCGCGCTCGCGGCTTTGGCGTGCATGGGGGCTTTCGCGCAGGCGGAATGGCCGCAGTCCCAATTCATCGTAAACATCTCCGCCTCGGTCCCCGACTGGCGGCCGCACAAGGCGTTCGAGGCGGACGAGGCTCAAATCTTCAGCGCCGTCTATGAGGGGCTTTTCGGGTATGATCCTTACAATCTCGATCCCGTGCCGCTTCTCGCGGAATCCTGGACTCTCGCCGATGACGGGCTTAAGTGGTCCTTCCGGATCAGGGAAGGCGCCAAGTTCTCCAACGGAGACCCGCTCACCTCGGCGGACATCCGCGCCTCATGGATCGCGCTGCTCGATCCCGCGATCGGCGCGCCTTACGCCTCGCTCCTGGACCCAATAGCTGGCGTGGCCGATTACCGCACCGGAAAAAACGCCGATCCCGCGACCGTGGCGGTCGAAACCCCGGACGCGAGGACCCTCATCGTCAAACTGACTACCCCCGCCCCGCAGCTCCCCAAGATCCTATGCCACCACGCGTTTTGCGCGATCCATCCCGCGGACCTTAAGCGCGACAAGATGCGCACCGTGGAAACCGCGTGGCGCCCCATATCGAGCGGGCCATTCACCGTTACCTCGGTCAGCCCGACCGAGATAATCTTCACGAAAAACCAGGAGTATTGGGACTCTGGACGCGTCCAATTGCCGTCGATTAAACTGCTCGTTTCCGACGACCCGGTCGCGCTCACCGGGCAGTATAACCGTGGCGAGATCCATTGGCTCGCGGGGGCCGCGGTCGTCGATAAGATCCTGGATCCCTCGGCTCTCCACGTCTCGCCGATGTTCTCCACGGAATACTTCTTTTTCAGGAGTACTTGGGGTCCCTGGGCCGACGCGAAGGTCAGGAATGCCCTCCTTTTGGCCGTGCCATGGGCGACGCTCCGCGCCAACTATATAATCCCCGCGAAGACCCTCGTGTTCCCGATCGCGGGATATCCCGAGATAGAGGGGATCGGCGCGCAGAACGTCGATGAGGCGAAAAAGCTTCTCGCGGCGGCCGGCATCGCCGATCCCGCGGCCATGACGCCCATCGTCATCAGCATCCCGGAAAGCGATGCCTTCCAAGGCCTTGCCGAGATATTGAAGGCCGCCTGGGAAGCGCTCGGGATCAAGGTTTCGATCAGGGTCGCGCCCTACGAAAAATACTATGGCTCCTTGAGGACCGACGACTATACGGTCGGGATAACGAGCTGGATCGGCGACTTCGCGGATCCCCTTTCGTTCCTAGAGCTTTTCCGCCCCTCCTCCAGCATGAACGATTCCGGCTGGAAGAACGCCGATTACGAAAAGCTCATCGCGGACGCGGCGACGGTCAAGCAGGGAAAGGATCGCTACGCGAAACTAGCCGAGGCGGAAAAGGTTTTACTCGCGGACGGGGTTATTTTACCGGTCGCGCACAACCCGTCGATCAACGTGATCGACACGAACGGGATTTCCGGGTGGTATCCCAACGCGCTCGATATCCATCCCTTCAGGTACATCAGATTCAGCAGGCGGAAGCCGCTCCCCGGAGTGGCTTTGGCCGCCCGAAATACGACCGTCGCGACGGCCGTCAGCGACAAGTAAGCGGCGTATTCGTAGGGCATTCGGGATCCGGGCTTTGACCGGATCCTTTTTTTGTGCTATATTGGATCGGTATGACTGAAGCAACCACCTTTTGCGTTAATCAAAAAATCGTCTATCCTAGCCAGGGCGTCGGCAAGATAATCGAGATAAAAGAGAAAACCTTCAAAAACGAGATGATCCTGTATTACGTGATCTATCTCGAGGTTTCCGACATGACCGTCATGGTCCCGGTAAACAAGGCGGAGGAACTCGGTATCCGCGCCATCGTTTCGCAGGACGAGGCCAGACAGGCGCTTGACCTGATTTCGCAGGATTTCGAGCCAATCCCCTCCGATTGGAAACTTCGGTATCAAATCAACCTTGACCTCCTTAAAAAAGGAAGCGTCATCGACATCGCGACCATCGTTCGGTCGCTCTATCACCGCAGCAAAGTCAAGGAACTGCCGATCCTGGAGCGCAAGCTCTACGATTCCGCGCGAAAGCTCCTTGAGGACGAGATAACCTACGCGCT
>DAOPXQ010000028.1:0-15776 GCA_035352395.1 Treponemataceae bacterium
CACGGTTAAGTCCTATCTTGAGCACATCAAGGCTAATAACCCCAAGTCCATTATCGCCCAACCCTGCCCCACGCTCGTTACTTTCATCGAGCTCTACCGGCCGGAACTGATCGGGTACCTGGCTCCGGCCGACAGCCCAATGGCCCATACGATGCGGATGATACGCGAATTCTACCCTCAATTCCGCGATCACCGGATCGCCGCGCTGTCGCCTTGCTACTCCAAAAAGCGCGAATTCGACGAGATCGGGATCGGGGACTACAACGTTACCTTCCGATCGCTCGCGAAGGCGATCGAGGAACGGCAAGTCAACCTCCGCGCCTATCCCGAACGGGACTACGATAATCCGCCAGCCGAGAGGGCTGTGCTCTTTTCGACTCCGGGCGGCCTTATGCGCACGGCCGCGCGCGAGCTACCGGGGATCTCGGAACGGACCAGGAAGATCGAGGTACAGCCGGGTATTTTCCATTACTTGGCGCGCCTCGGCGACGCGGCCCTCAAGGGAAAGGCCCCGATCCATCAGATTATCGACTGCCTGAATTGCGAAATGGGTTGCAATGCGGGCCCCGGCACCCTCAACGGGGGAAAGCACGTCGACGAGATCGAGTTCGCGATAGAGGAACGGTGCCGCGCCATGCGCGGGCGATACGCGCCAAAGGGGCCCTTCGCGTCGGAGAAGGCGGCGCGAAAAAAACTGTCAGCGCTTATCGACGAATACTGGAAACCGGGACTCTACGACCGCGCGTACGTGGACCGTTCGGAGGTATTCAGGAATACCGTGCGCCAGCCGACCCAGGAAGAAATAAACGGAGTCCACGAGCGAACGCACAAGCATGGCCCGAAGGACCTTCTGAACTGCGGCGCGTGCGGGTATAACAACTGCGAGCAGATGGCGGTCGCCATCATCAACGGGCTTAACCGCCCGGAAAACTGCCGGCATTACGTTACCGTGGAAATCGAGCTCCTTCATCAGGCGCACAAGGAAGAGGTCAACCAGGCGATCGGCACGGTAACCGCGGACAGCGTGATTCGCCTCCAGAACAACATGGCGGAGATTCGCGGACTCGCGGACGGATCGTCGGAGATGGCTTCCTGCGTCATCGAGTCCTCGGCCTCGATCGAGCAGATGGTCGCGAACATTCAGTCCATCACGGACACTCTCGAGAAAAACGCGGAATCGGTGCGTCGGCTCGAGGTTGCGTCCGGAAGGGGAAAGGACGGCATCAACGAGATCGCGATGCTGATCGGGGAGATCTCCGCCCAGTCGGATTCGCTCGCCGAGACGAGCGCCGTCATCAAGCAGATCGCGAGCCGCACCAACCTGCTCGCCATGAACGCCGCGATCGAGGCCGCGCACGCGGGCGCGTACGGACAGGGATTCGCCGTGGTGGCGGACGAGATCCGCAACCTCGCGGAGAACGCGGGTACGCAGGCCACCACGATCTCGAAGTCCCTCAAGCACATCAAGGGATTGATCGATCAGTCGGCCTCGTCCTCCAAGGACGCCCAGGCGCAATTCGAGCAGATCGTCGAATTAACCGACCGCGTGCGCGACGAGGAACTCGTCATCAAGGAAGCCGCCTTCGAGCAAAGCTCGGGCGGTAAGCAGGTTTTGGAGGCGCTCTCGCAGATTAACGGCCTTACGATGCGGGTTAAGGACGAGTCCTCGAAACTGCTTGGCTCAAGCGAGGAGATTCTCGTCGAGATGGAGCGGCTCGCCGAGATGAGCCGCGAATCGACGCGCGAGGCCGAGGAACTCATCCCGATCCATGAATGGGAAGAAGAAACCCAATAATAAAAAAGCCCGCCGCGTTTCCAGGGCGGAAGAGCGGCGGGCGGTTTTTTCTCGCGGCGGCCATGCTTGCCGCCTTGCGTTATTTGCCTTTCGGCGGCTTAAGCCACAGAATGGAGCTTACCAACCGCGGATAGAGCCTGGACCCAAGGTCCTTGCCCGTCGCGGAATCGACCTGATCGGTCGCGGCCCAATCGGCGCTGCCGTTGCATTGCCAGGCTACGTGCGCGGCGTCGCGGGCGGTCCGCTCGTCCTTGATCCCGAGGATATTCTCCGCGACGTACTGCCCGATGAAGATCTTCGAGAGCCAGGTGTTGCGGCTCGTCGACGAAAGCTTCCATCCGCCGGACGCGGAGTCCAGGCAAACGCCGGAAACGAGCACGGCGTCGAGATGGCGCTTAAGCGCCGCTATTAGTTTTCCCCACGGCCCATTCGCCGAAACCGCCTCCGGCGCCCCGCAGAACGCGGGATATAGAAGGCCCTCGACGGCCGGGATGATCTTCGAGTCGTTTCCGCCCTCGAATACCGCCGGGATATGGCCGTCCGCGCTTACGCGCGCAAGCACCGTGTCGGCGGCGCGGGTCGCGGAAGACCGTGCGGCGGAGGCAAGGCTTGCGCAGTCGGCCGCGCCGATGGTATCCAGAAGCTTCGCGGAGCAGATCAGCGTCGCCCAGGCCTTAACGGCGATATACAGGTTGTTGCGCGCCTGGCCGAGGCTCACGTCGAGCGAGTCGTAGGTGGTTATCTCCGAGCCGCTTTGGCAGCGGGGCGAATCCGCGTCCATGATGCCGTCGCCGTTCGCGTCGCGAGCGAGTATCGAATTGACCGCGTCGACGAAGGCCGCGCGGTTTCGCGCGATCCATGCGGGATCGTCGCCGTTCTCCGCGTAGAGGCACGCCGTTAAAAGCCAGTTAAGCGTTTCCTCGTAGCTCATGAAGCTGAAGCACCCTTTCAGGTTCGGCAGCTCGTACGAGGAGGAGCCCTTCGGGGTAAAGCAGTCGATGACGCCCTGATCGTGGGTAAACGCGATTCCGTACTTGTCCCGATAGGAATACCGCGCGAGGAAGAAATCCAGCTCGTTCCCGATGGTCCAGGGTGAGTAGGCTAGCTCGTGGAACGTCTGGTCGACGGTGAGGTCGAGGGTATTCATCATCTGATACTCGCCCTCGTTCACGACGTAGACGGGCACGCCCGCCTCGTCGGCCAGGAGCTCGGAGCTCGCGTTATAGCTGTGCGCCGCGTGGGCGATGAGGAATTTGCGGTCGTCGGAAATCGGCGCGGCGTCGAGCTCCGCGTCCAGGCGGGCGGCTTCGGCAAGCCGGGCTTGAGCGTTCTCGAGGGCGAATTCCAGCGCCTCGTCGAGGTCGCGGAAAAGCCCGGAGTGGAACGCGCGGGCGCGCATGCCGGTCGTCACGATGCCCTCGCGGTACACGCCGAGCGCGATAAGATACTCGCGCTTAGCGCCGGCGGGAACCTCGAAGCGCAGCGAGCCGTCGGCCGCGAGGCGCCTAAGCCCGTCGGGCTTGTTACCGAACGCCGCGGGCAGCGACATCCAGTCCATCGCCTCGGAGATATCGTCGGCGGGAAGCGCCGCGAAGCCCCAGTCGCCGATATGCGCGAAGCCGAGCATCTTTCCCTCGGAGACGTCGGACAGCGGGCGGCGAACGCCCTGCATCCCGAACACACCCACGAGGGGCTTCTTCGAGTCGGTATTGTCGAACGATACGCGCGCGTAGATCGCCGGGCACATGCCGGCCCGCAGGGCGGCGCGAGTCGCCTTGGCGGGATCGGGCACGGACCCGAAGAAAGAAGTCACGGTAAAGCGGAGCCTGCCGGCGGTCCAGGATTCGCCGGACATCGAAAGCTCGCGAACGATATCCTTTCCGGCGAAAAAGTCCAGGATGGGGCGCGGGGGAAGCCCGGTTTGGGTCGCGGCGGGATCCTGCTCGTCGGCGACGAACGCGTCGGCGCCGAGCCCTACCTTGACGTTCGGCACGAAGGGCAGAAGTTTCGGCGTTGCGTTCCCCTCGCGATACCCGACGTACATCCCGCGCATCGGGGGCTGGACGTTTCCGACCACGAGTCCCGCGCCGCGCCCGATCTTCCCGAGCGCGAGGGTACCGTAGGCGCCCCATATTCCATGCAACGAATAAAAATCACTGTCTTTGGCGATGATACCCATAATCAACTCCTTGGGTTAGGCCTTCTCGAGTCCCTGAGCGAGATCCTCGAGGATGTCGTCGATGTTTTCCAAACCGACGGAAAGCCGAATGAGGCCGGGGGTTATGCCCGCGGCGACCAACTGCTCGTCGGTCATCTGGCGATGCGTCGCGCTCGCCGGGTGAAGCACGCAGGTCCTGATGTCCGCGACGTGCACGACGTTGGAGGCGAGCTTGAGCGAGTCCATAAAGCGGACGGCGCCCGCGCGCCCCGAGCGCACGGAGAACCCGATCACGCCGCTCGTGCCGTTGGGCAGGTACTTCCGCGCGCGCTCGTAGTACGGGCTCGACGCGAGGCGCGGGTAGTTTACGAACTCGACCTTCGGCGACGAGGCGAGGAATTCCGCGACGCGCTCGGCGTTTCGGCAATGGCGCTCAATTCGCACGGGAAGGGTCTCGAGCCCGAGGTTGAGCAGGAAGGCGGCCATCGCGGTCGGCGTGGCGCCGAGGTCGCGCATGAGCTGCACGCGGGCTTTCGTGATATAGGCGGCCTTGCCGAAATTCTTGACGTACGAGACGCCGTGATACGACTCGTCGGGCTCGGTCAATCCGGGGAACTTTCCGCGCGTCCAGTCGAACTTTCCTGAATCGACGATGACGCCGCCGATCTGCACGGCATGGCCGTCCATGTACTTCGTCGTGGAGTGCGTGACGATGTCCGCGCCGAACTCGAACGGCCGGCAGAGGATCGGGGTGGCGAAGGTATTGTCGACGATGAGCGGAACCTGATTATCGTGCGCGAGCCTCGCGAACTTCTCGATGTCGAGCACCGTGATGGACGGGTTCGCGAGCGTCTCGCCGAAGACGGCGCGCGTGTTCGGCCGTATGGCCTTCTGCAGCTCGGGCAGGGAAAGTTCCTGATCGACGAAGGTGCACTCGATCCCGAACCTCTTGAGGGTCACGCCGAGAAGGTTGAACGTGCCGCCGTAGATGGACGACGACGCGACGAGATGGTCCCCGGCCCCAAGGATGTTAAGAACCGCGATCAGGGACGCGGCCTGGCCGGAAGAGGTCATCAACGCCCCAACGCCGCCTTCAAGGGCGGCTATCTTTTTCTCGACGCAGTCGACCGTCGGGTTCGATATGCGCGAGTACATGTGCCCCTCGGCGGTTAGGTCAAAAAGCTTACCGATGTGTTCCGTGGAATCATAGGTATACGTCGTGCTCTGGTAGATGGGAAGCGCGCGCGGTTCGCCGTTTCCCGGCTCATATCCTTCGTGAAGGCATTGGGTTTCGATCTTCATGAAGGATATTTTAGCCGTTACGAATCGTTCTGCATAGTTGCCGAAGGCACTTTATTCGCCGTTAATTGCGGAGATACCCTCGCTTCGCGAGCTCAAGCCGCGTCGCGGCGACGCGCGCGTCCGGCCCAAGCGAGTTCACCGCGCCCAGGGCCGCGGTGAACCAGATACCGGCATTCTCGCCGTCCTCGGCAATCTCGTAGCACATCGCGGCGTTCAGGTACATCGCGGCTATCTGGGCAGTACGCGAAACGCCGTCGGAGGGAAGCAACTTGAGAACGTCCGCCGCCGCGAGATAATCCTGAGCCCCCTCTACGGCCTTGCCAAAGACCGACTCCGGTATCGCGTGGGACGTGCTTGCCCGCGATATCCGCGCGGCCTGAACGTCATCGGGATCCTTCGCGAGGGACACCGCCCTGTCGAGCAATTCATAGGCGCTGGAGACGATCTCCATCGCGACAAGGGGGGATTCCGTCGCCGCTTCCTGAGCCTTGAGCGCGCCAAGATACGCAAGGGCACTCGGGTTATCCGGATCCGCGCGGTTCGCTTTCTCGAACCATGAAAACGCTTCCGGTTTTTTACCGGCGTTAAACGACGCGGTACCGAGCGCGACCAGGGCCTTTGCGTCCGACGCGGCGGGCTCGCCCGCGGACAGAAGGCTCTTAAGCGCTTCCTCGTTGGCGGCAAGGTCCGCGGCCCTTTCGCTTTCCGCGAGCTTGGCGTAGCGCGATACCAACTCCGAGTCCACGTTTACGGCAAGACTGGATTTTGCGCCGCGCATTCCGGATTCAACAGGCTTCAGCATAGGCAACTCGAGCGAATCCTCATTCCACGACGAAAGCGCGGCTTCCTGAATCTCGCCCTCGGGCGCGAGCCAATCGAAAACCTTTGGGGTCAGCGCCGAGATCACGCCACCGCCGCCCACGGAGGAGGCTCGCTTGCCCACCGGCGCGAACGAGTCCGGCGCGAACGTAGACAGGGCGCCGACGAGTACGTAATGCGCGGTCTTATCCACCTCGAAGAAAGCCCGCATGCCCCTATCCATTAGCGGGATACGCGCCATCACTTTCTTTCCGCCTTCATCCTGGGTCAGCTTAACCGGAAGCCGGACTTTCCCGTCGAGGGAAAGGAATTCCGCGTCGTTGCCGGCGATCGCGAGAACGTAGTCCCATGGCCTCGATGGATCGAACGAGACGCCCTCGCCCCGCTCATCGCTCGGCGACGACGAACCCTTGCCGTCAGAGTCGGCGTCGATGTACACGCGAATCGCGCGAACGTCCTGCTTTCCGCCGCGAAACTTTAAGTCCAGCTGCCAGTATTCCGGAACGTCCGTCGCCTGCGCCCCATAAACGGGTTCATGGACGGTGTAGCTTATCAAGTCGAGCGCGCCGTCCGCGAAACGCTCGTTAGTCGGATATACGAGGGCGCCAAACCCATGGTCATCCCCCAAGGGGTCGTAGAACATCGCCGCGACCCTACCGCCGGTATACTCAGCCATTACCTCGAATCGACCAACTCGAGAAATGGTCCTCTTGATGATATCGGAAAAGAAAAACGCGAAGGTAACGCCGACTACGCCGACTATGAGCGCAAACGCCCTGCGCGCATACCAAAGGATAGCCCTTTCGGTGCGCTTCATTATTTACCTCCCATCGCGAACGCGATGATGCGATTAATGGCGTCTGGGCCATAGTGACTCGAGATTATAATGCTAAAGGAAAAAACCGCGAAGGTGAACGCGTTTCTAGCCTCGAGCAACTGTTGAACGAAACGCCCAATCGGGCTCTTTGCCTCAGGACGCGCGCACGCATGACGCTTCCCTTGCGAGTCTTTTTTGACGGCAAACGAGTATTCATACCGGATCGCGCCCTGAGGGCACGCCGCTATGCATTCGCCGCACTTTGCGCAGGTCATCTCGGGAACGCCTTTCTTTTCCTTGATGGTCTCGACGTCGATCGCGCAAAACTGGCAAGCCTCCGCGCATTTCATGCAGCCATTGCACTTATCCGTGTCGATTACCACGCGATACGGATTCACGCGATCGAGAAGCGAGATAAAGGCGCCGAACGGGCACATCGAGCTGCACTGAAAACGCTTACGCGTAAGGAACGGCATAACGACTACCATACCGATGAAAAGCCCAATAAAGGAAACCGCCATCAGTAAACTCTGTATGTCGACGACCGCGAAATACTCCGTGTTTATCTTGAACGGACAAAACCAATCGCAGTAAATCGCGGCAATAGTCCCAAGCGACGCGAGGACGATGAACAGGAAAAAGGCGAATTGAAACGCGCGAATGTCCTTGTTTCGGGCAAGTACCTTAATCCTCGGTTTTTTCGCGATGCGCGAGATGCCATCCTCGATCCCGCCATAGAAGCATACCCAGCCGCACCAACCGCGTCCGATGGTCAGCGTCGCGATGATCCATAGCAACAGGATGCTGACCAGCGACTCTATTCCGGTGTTCATCGACCCGGGAAAGATGATCGTTTGCGTCAACGCGTAGGGTATCGCGATCTGCGGCACTACGATATGGCAAACCGGACCCTCGGCCTTCTGGATCAGCTCCTGGGTAAGGACCATCGTTCGGCCCGCATCGTAAAAATTCCCCACGAACGAGACCGTAAAAAGCGCGGCGAACGCCACCATGTACGCGCGGCGGAATAACGAGTCCTTGCCGGTGAACCTCATCGCGGCGAATAAGGACACGAGGGCCAAAAACCAGACCCAGGCCCCCGCGGACGCGTAATTTCCCGACAGAACGAAGAACCAGGCGATTAGCGCCATCAAAGCGCTGAAAAAAAGGTTGATTGCCATTGAGCGCCCCCTACCTTACGCCGAACAGAATCTGCACGAGACCGGCTATCAGGAAAAAATAGCCGCCGACGAGAATCTGGGTCATGCGCGCGATGCGCCTGAAGGTCGGGACCTTCGGCGAAAAAAACGGAATGCCGAGAAGGGGCAAAAAGAACGGGAGCGTTCCCGCGTAGAAAAGGACGAAGTATAGCGCGCCCGCGACCGGACTTCCCGCGGAGGCGGACCGCGCGGCCGCTGTCCAGAATGGGGGGCAGATATGCAGGCCGACCCCCAAGCCGGCGATAAGCGCGGTCATGCGGTCGTCGGAGACGAACCTGAGCGTCCTGGCGCGCCCGCAATCCGGGCCGCCCTGGCAAAGGCTTGCGAGAAGGCGCGGCGCGAATCCGCTCGCGAGCATCGCGAGCCCGCAGACCATGTAGGCGAGGCGGGAAAGCCCCCTCGCGAGTCCGGGATCGAAAAACTCCGTCACCAGGAGGCCGGCGGCCCCGAGAGCGATGCCGATAGCCGCGTAGGCGATAAACCGACCAGTCAGAAAAAGACCGACGAGTCCCAGGTTCTTTCCGTGCGTCAGTCCCTCGCGACCGCACAGGAAGGGCAGAAGGACCGGCGCGCAATACATCACGCACCAAGTTCCCGTGGAGAATCCGAGCGCGAGCGGCTCGGCCCATGTCATTACAAAATCGATCATTTTATCATCCTCACTCGGCGTAACGGGCTATTTGCTTCTTCGCCTCGGCCGCCTCGGGCGACCCGGGCGAAACCTCGACGCACTTGTCGAACGCGTCGAGCGCCTCGTCGATTTTTTTTGCCTTCGCGAGATACAGCCCGCGATACAGTTCCAGCACGCCGCGCTCCGAGACGTCCAGTTGCGACGTTCGCGCGGTCAGCCAGTCGATATCCGTCTTCATTTCCTTAAAACGGTTCATCGGGGACGAAACGCTAATCTCATAGCCGGTCTCAAGGCGAATAAAGCGAAGGTCGCTCAGCTCGGGAGACTGTTTGATCGCCTGATCGATGTAGCCGGTGCCTTCCTTAAGCAACGCGAGTGCCTCGAGCATCTTTTTATTATCGCTCGCGACGTTCGCTTCCAAGGTCACGACGCTGCCGTAATAGCCAAGCGCGAGCGGCGAGCCATCCTTAAGCGAGCCAAGTATTGCTTTTGCTTTGTCGATATTCGAGGGATCCTCGCGAGCGGCATCATGAAGCCGTATTCCCTCGGCGAGCTTCCCGTCCACCTTCGCGGGCGCCGCCCACGTTGCCTGCGCCGCGAGTAAGACGGCGATAAGCGACGCGGCTACCTTCGCCCCGTTTCGGCTAATTGACATCATTTAGTTCTCCTTGATTTCGTTATTTAAAACCCGGCGGTGCAGGCGAAAACGAAGCGCCCCTCGCCGTCGTGATTCCATCCATAACTAAAGGTAAAGTACGCGTAGACCGGATTTCGGAAGAGGACGCGCGCGCCCAATCCGTAGGCGTCCGCGAACGACCCCGTTTCGCCGGTAGTACCGGCGCCGATTGCGCCGCCGACCCGCGATAGCAGCGCGAAATCCGCGAACGCGAATCCCTGAAGCTCGCACGCGAAGCCCGGCGGGATCATGAAAGAAGGCAGGCTTTGGCGAAGCTCTACCGACGCGAACGCGAAGCTACCGGCGCTTAACTCGACCTGCGAGTACCCGGAACGGACGCTCCGATTCTCCGTGGTGAGAAGCTCGAATCCGACCGATCCCGACGATGCGCCCGCGGCGATTTTGCCGCAGACGGACGAGAGGCCAAACGGCCGCCAATGCGCGAACGCCGAGCCCTCTCCCTTAACGTCGCCGGTCAGGGGGAACGCGTATCCGCGCAATTCGGCTCCCCAATCGCTCTCGACGCTCCCGGGAGGATCATCCTCGCCGACGAAGTATTTGCCGATGCTCACGTATGGCTGAAGCGAGAAAGCGCCATCGCGCCCATAACCCGGCGATGGAATCGAACCCGCAGCGTCGACGCCTAAAAACAAGTCCGGCAAAGCAAACCACCCGATCGTCGCGGTTCCCTCGAAAGGAGTCCCCTCTCGCGGAAGCCCGGTCACAGCCGAGATCGTATGATCCTCGCCAGGGCCATACCAGAAGGCGCTCGCCCCGAGCCTTAAGGGAAGCCTCGCTACCCTCGAGTGCTCGACAATGAGCCCATCGCGGTTATATCCCGCGAAACCCCTGATCCCGAAACGCTCGCCGAATAGTCCATCTCGCCCTATCATGCCCCAGGCGTTTCCGCCGTTGAATCTCGTGAGAAAACCGGGGGTTACGTTGACGAAAACGGTACGCAAGGCTGGATCTTTCTTGGAAGAGATGAACGATACGTCGGCGGAATAAAAGTAGCCCGAATCGAGCAGGCGAAGCTCGGACTCCCTGCAAAGGACGCGGACAGAACGATCGGAAACGCGCATGCCCGGCGCGAACGAAAGCCAGGAAACCACGGTATCCGGATTGATAGAGGGCTTCTCCCCCGAAAGGCTTACCGCCGCGATTCCCCCTTCGGTCCATTCATACTCGTCGGGCCCGATAAAAATCCTGACGCGAGAGATCATGACTTCCTGCGCCGACAGCGGCATGGCCGACGCGAGCGACGCGAGCAAGACGAAAAACGCGACGATTAATCCCAACGGTTTTTTTTGTAAATACATCGTTTTCAATTCTCTATCGGGGCTTGCCGACGGGCAAAAACAAGAAAGGCCGATTCCATCAACGGCCAGGTAAAGAGACCGACCATCGGCATCCAGGCCCATACGGAGTTGAGAAACAGATCCGTGCGCATGAACACCGCGTTGATCGCCCAGCAGGCCGCGGAGATGCAAATCCAGCCGATCAGGGAAACCTTGATATCGGCGGCGTTTTCCACGTCGACAAGGCGCGTCGCCTTGGGATTCTTAAGGTACAGCCCCAGTTTAAGGAGAGCGGGAACGACATAACCCAGCCAGCCAGCCGCGGCTACGTACAACGCCATCGCGCCGAAGCCGCGCGTCCCGAACCAGACGCCGACCGCGACCATATACAGGGTCCCATAGCAGATACCGATCGCCATCATGTGCCAAGACAACCGATTGATGTACACCTTCTTTTTTCGCCCGGTCATCGTCTCGATCAATTCGTCGAGGTTGCCAAGCGACTCGACGACCTTCGCGAATGCCTCGTCATGATCCATTCCCAGCGCCATGTTGTCGGATATTCGATCGTTGATATGGGCCTCGAGCTCTTCGCGCTGATCTCGAACCTGCGGGGTTTCGGGTATTCCCCTAAAGAGTCCCCGAACGAAGTAGTGCGCGGACTCGTTAACGTGCGTTTGCATCAGTTCTCTCCTATCAGGCGATCGAGTATCTTCTTGACCGTTCGCCATTCGTCGCGCGAGCGGATAAACAATTCCAGCCCGGTTTTCGTGATCGTGTAATACTTTCGCCGGCCGCCTTGGCTTTCCTCGCCCCAATAGGCGCTGATGAAGCCCTGACCCTCAAGCCTGCGAAACGCCGAATAGAGCGACGGCTCCTTCAGCTCATACTCCCCGCCGGATCTGGCGAGGACCTCTTTGTATACCTCGTAGCCATATCGATCCCCTTCCGCTAATAGCCGGAGGACGATGGTGTCGAT
The DNA here is from genome assembly GCA_035352395.1 of Treponemataceae bacterium. Taxonomy (GTDB): domain Bacteria; phylum Spirochaetota; class Spirochaetia; order Treponematales; family Treponemataceae; genus Teretinema. Next base: position 11,696 of record DAOPXQ010000028.1, read on the forward strand.
ATGACCGCGAATAATGTCTTTTCCGATTGCAGGTGTTTGTTCACTCATAGTACTATGTCTGTGATAGTAGTACGATAATAATAACACGTCAAGCGAAAAAAAAGAGTCACTTGACATCCACCATCAGGTGACCTATTAATACAAACATACAGGGAACACGAAAGCGCCGGACTGGAATCCGGATCGCGCGCGTGCCCCGGGCTGAAGCCACCCGTTGGGAAAGGCGATAAGCAGCGGGAAAAAGAAACCCGCGGGAGCCATACTCTAATCAGTATCCTTCTCGCGGGTTTTTTCATGCCCTGATGCCTCGGCACGCGTCCATTCACGGATTGCGGCGTCGCGCCTACGCACGGCGGGAATTACCATGCGCGATCGGATGCGAAGGAGCTCGCATGCCGGCGCAGCAACAAGCCACCGCCGCTAAGCCCATCTCCGTCACGAACCTCTTTTCCCTCGCCCTGCTCAACCTCAGGCGACACGGCGTCCGCGCCGTCGTCAACGTGACGGGTATCGCCGTTACCGTGGCGGCCCTCGTTTTCTTCCTCGCGTTTTACCGGGGAACTTACGAAGGCGTGATGTTCTCATCGGTAATCGACTACGCGACCTCGCACGGGCAATTCATGGCGAAGTCTTTCGACGACGAGGACCCCGAGTCCTGGCTCGACAGGACGAACCTGATCGACGAGGCGCTCGCCGACGACCAATCCCTCGTCGGCGCGGCGAAAAAAGCAACCAAGAACGGGCAACCGATTATGGCGCCTCGGCTCATGAGCCCGGCGTTCGCGGGAGACGGGTCCAGAAAGGCCCCTATCGTCCTCGTCGGAGCGGATTTCGCGCGCGAAAGGCGGATATTCTCGCTCGACGACCGAATGCTCGAGGGCGACTTCAATGGCAAGGGAATCGTGATCGGCAAGAAACTGGCCGACGCCCTCTCGCTCGGGATGGGCGACGAGATTCGCGTTCAGGCAAGCACGTCCGACGGCGCGCCAAACCTCGATTATTGGAAAATCACGGGTATTTACTCGACCGGTTATCCCGAAATGGACCGGGGGATGGCGTTCCTTCCCCTCGCCGACGCGCAGGCGTTTCTGTCCGCGGAAGGGAAAATCAATAAGGTTTTCTGCAGGGTCGTGGAGGGCAACGACTCCGTCGCCCGCGAGCGGGGCATCGCCGCGATACTCGCCGACGGGCCGACCATCCAGGGCAAGGGTCTTATCTTCAAGACATGGAAATCATACGCCAAGGGAATCGTCGAGGACGCGAAAAAGGACGGGCAATTCTTCGCTATCTTTATCCTTATTCTCGTGTTCCTTTCGTTCTCCACGATGGCCGGTACGATGCGGGTCACCGTCTACGAACGCCGCAAGGAAATCGGAATGCTACGCGCGTCCGGATGGTTTCGCGGCGAAGTCGCGGCCCTCTTCCTGATCGAGGCCTTTCTGATCGGCGTCGCGGGAAGCGCCGCGGGCTGCGGCATCGGAGGGTTCTTTTCCTTCCTGGTAAAACTTAACCCGATCTCCCTTGGATCATCGATGGAGAATCTAAACATCCCGAATTTCTCGCTGACGTGCGACCCGCAATTCGCGGACTTCGTTTGGTCCGCCGCGACGGGATTCGTCACGGCAGTCCTCGCTGGGCTTTCGCCGGCGCTCAAGGGCGCCCGCATGCCGATCCTCGACGCGATCGCGGAACGGTAATAATACAAAGGAGACTATCATGAGAAAACAATCGATTTACGCGGCGCTCGCCGCCCTCGCGCTTACCGCCATTCCGGCGACGGCTCTCTTCGCCGAGGACCCCGACGGCAATACGATCGTCCGCGAGATGGACAAGCGCATGAACTTCGACGAATGTCGCATGACGCTGAGAATCGACGACACCAAGGCGGACGGCAAAAAGCGATCGCTCAAGGCGGCCGTCGAATACCTTAAGGACGCGGGCACTCGCATCGAATTCCTCGAGCCCGCGCGCGACAAGGGTAAAAAGGTCCTGATGTCCGGGTCATCGATGTGGATGGCGTCCCCCGCCGTCTCCAAGCCAGTCCGCCTATCCGGCAAGGATGCCTTCATGGGGACCTCGTTCACCAACGACGACGTTATGAACCTCGACAAGTCCGACGACTACGAAACCGTCGTCGCGTCGGCCGACAAGGACGGATGGAGCGTAGTGATGACCGCGAAGGCCACAGGGCTTCCCTACTCGCGGATCGAGGCCCGAATCGGCAGGGATTTCCTCCCCATCAGCATGGTCTATTTCGCCCGGTCCGGAAAGGAATCCAAGCGCGTTACCTTCTCCGAGATTAAGGACTTCGGGGGAAAGAGGAAACCGTCGGTCATGACGATCGTGGACCTGATGAAGCCCGGCGACGCGAGCGCCGTCGTGTTCCTGGAAATTCGCGAGGAGCCGATCGACCGCGCGCGGCTTAACCCCAACTCTCTCTGACACCGAGGTATACCATGAGCAAGATAGTGATCACGAACCTGACGAAGACATATAAGCTCGGACATACGAGCGTGGAAGCCCTGCGCGGCATCGACCTTTCCGTGGACGCGCCGGAGATCATCGGCGTCGTCGGCCCATCCGGCTCGGGGAAAAGCACGCTGCTGAATATTCTCGGGGGCATCGACACCGCGACGTCCGGATCCGTGCTGATCAACGGCGTCGACATCGGCGCGCTCAGCGACACGGAAAGGACGATCCTTCGCCGAAGGGAAATCGGGTTCATATTCCAATCCTTCAACCTGATCCCGGTGCTTACCGCGGCCGAGAACGTCGAGCTTCCGCTTATGGCGCTCGGCGTCGGGCGAAAGGAACGGCGCGAGCGAGCCCTCGCGCTGCTCGAGCGCGTTGGCCTCATCAAAGAGGCGAGACAGCGCCCCGACGAGCTTTCCGGCGGTCAGCGCCAACGGGTCGCCGTCGCGCGCGCTCTCATCATCAAGCCCCGTCTCGTCCTGGCCGACGAGCCGACCGCGAACCTCGACGGCGAAAGCGGAAAGACGGTGCTCGAGATCATGCACGAAATGAACCACGAGATGAAAACGACTTTCCTTCTTTCGACCCACGATCCGCGCGTGCTGCCGTATCTCGACAGGCGAGTCTACCTCGAGGACGGTCGTATTACGCGAACCGAGGCGATGGAGGGTCACATCGCATGACGAAGCGCAATAAGCGATTTACGGCGGCGTTCGCTGTCTTAATCATGGCTCTCGTCCCCCAAACCGCCTTCGCGGGCGACGGCGAGGTATCGCTCTCCGGCTCGATCAAGAACGAATCGGGTGCGCTGTCGTTTCACGGAATTACCCCTTACGATCTTCCCGACGAGGCGACAAGCGATTGGTATTCGCGCACAAGCGCACGAGCCACGGTTTCGGGCGAGTCGGAGACCGCGGCATTCCGCGCGGAGGCATGGGCCTCCTTCGACCACGCGGCCGGGACGTGGGGATTATCGCTCGACGAGGCATGGGGCGAATGGAAACCTCATCGCTCCTTCGGCGCGCGTCTTGGCCGCGCGAGGCTCGCGTTCGGCCCTTGCCTGGCGTTCAGCCCCGCGAATTCATTCACGTCGAAGGACGTCTTCGACGATCGTGCTAACAAAGTGGGGCTGGACGGGCTAACCGCGAAATTCATCCCACTCGCGGCGTTCGGCCTCGACGATTCGCCGGTGGCGATCTCGGTCGAGGCAAGCCTCTTCCTTCCATCCGGTCCTCTCGCGGCTAAACCGGCCGTGCCGATAGACCTTGACGAATCGAGCGCGTTCGCGAGGGTAGGTCTATACCTTCCCGGCGCGGGCATACTCGGCCCCACGGAGATCGGCCTCTGCGGGGACGCGCGAAGGATCGGAACGGCAAACGGCTCGTCCGGTAGCGCGGCCGAAGGCTTGCGGCCCTGCGCCGCGGGCGCCTGGCTCAGCATGGACGTCGCGGGCTTCGTTATCGGGGCGGAAGGCGCGGTACGGACGCCCGGATATGCCGGGTCCGCCGCGACGAATGCCCCGTTAACCACGGGCGCGGGCGAAAGCGAGGCCGAATGGGCCTTCGGCATAAATCGCAAAATCGGCGACGTGTTCTGCGTCGTCGAGGCC
>DAOPXQ010000029.1:0-2424 GCA_035352395.1 Treponemataceae bacterium
GGCCGATAAAAAAGGGATTGCCAAGCTCGACGAAAAACTCGTCAGCATGCGGCTCATACCGCGGCAGCTGCTTGGCGAACTGCCGCTCGTTCACCGGAAGATGAACTCGATCATCAAGAAAACGGGAGCCATCCTGAGCGACGAGGTATTCGAGACCGGTAACCAAGCCTTGAGAAAATGGCTCCAGCTTCTCGGCAAACAGGGAGCCTCGCAGGCAAAGCTCACCGCGTACCTTCGCTGCGGCCTTGCCCACCTCACCTACGACTACACCGAGTCGCAGTACCGCCAGATAGACGGCGACGACCTCGTCTCCCGCTCGATCATCTCGCTGAAAATGCGAAAACTGCACACGTCGTTCTTCAAGCCGGCGATCGAGCCCAAGGCCGCGCCCGCGAAGAAAAAAACAGCCCCCGCGAAAAAGATCAAGGCGATCAAGAAAACCGCAGCCAAGAAACCCGCTGTGAAAAAAACGCCCGCGGCGAAGAAGCCGGCCGCGAAAAAGCCCTTGGTGAAAAAAGCATCCGCGAAAAAAGCAACGGCCAAGAAGCCCGCGCCGAAAAAGACCGCCGCTAGGAAAACCGCCGCCAAGAAGCCGGCAAAGAAGTCCACGGCGAAAAAGCCCTCTTCGCGTTAGGGATCGAAACGTGAGTTCGCGTGCGCGCGAACTCAGTTCGCTCGCGCGCGAAATCGTAGTGCAGAGCCCGGCCGGACGCGGGAAGCGCGTCCGGCAACGCCCAAATTCCCCTCTTTAAAAAGAAAAGGGCCGACCGTTTGAGCGGTCAGCCCCATTCCATACCGCGCCGACGATCGCCGGCAGCCGGTTATTTCGCGCGCTCGATGAAGGTACCGTCGCGGGTGTCGAGCATGATCTTGGTGCCGATGTCGCAGAACAACGGGACCTGTACCTCGAAACCGGTGTCGAGGGTGGCGGTCTTGGTCGCCTTTCCGGAGGTGTCGCCCTTCACGCCGGGCTCGCAATAGGTGATCTCGCGAACGACCTGGATCGGAAGTTCGACGCCGACGGGCTTGTCGTTGAAGAAGGTAAGCTCGCAGATGAACTCGTCGCCTGCGGCGATGTAACTCACGTTGTCGCCGAGGTCTTCTTTGTTGATCTCGAACTGCTCGTAGGTTTCTTCTTCCATGAACACGTAGGTGTCGCCGTCGATGTAAGAAAGCTTGACCTTGTGAAGAACGAGGTCAACCTCGTTGAACTTTTCGCTGGAATCGAAGCCGACATCCATGGTCTGTCCGGTGACGATGTTCTTGATTCGGAGGCGATAAACCATCGATCCGCGGCCGGTCTTGTTGCCGAGCATGCGCTGGACGATCCAGGGTTCGGCACCCTGCATGAACGCGACGCCGACTTTGAGTTGGGAAGCTGCTAACATAGTATCTCTCTTAAAAAAATATGAGTCGATATGCCGCAAAAAAGCGGCCTTTCCGTATTCTACCCTAAATCGCGCAAGAATGTCATTAGATTGACCGCGAGATTGCCAAGATTCCGCACGTCCCCGGAAAACGCCGAAAACGCGGTTTTTAGGGCGTTTGAGCGCAAAACGGCGAGAAGGTCGCCGGGGGATATACTCGCGGCTGGGGATATACTCGCGGCTGGGGATAAGCTCGCGGCTGGGGATAAGCTCGCGCCGGGGGCTAAGCTCGCGCCGGGGGCTAAGCTCGCGCCGGGGGCTAAGCTCGCGCCGGGGGATAAGCTCGCGCCGGGGGCTAAGCTCGCGGCGAGGGGTTGGTTCGCCGCAGTGGTCGGGTTTCCCGCGGGGGCCTTATTTCCCGCGGGGGAGCATAGTTCCCCGCCGGCGTCGTTAAACGCCAGGGTCAGGCGTTCATATTGTACAAAATCCTCTGGATCAAGCCGTTTCCGAAGCAAATCAAGGAAGGCATGCACCTTCGGGAGGTGCCCGCGCGCGTCGGTACCACCCTCGCCAGTTTCATCGCTTTCGCTCGAGTCGGCGAAAGGATAGCACTGCCACAGGAAGGGTTTGCCCGCAAGGCATGCGCGGGCGAAGCTTTCCTCGCCTCGGACGATGGCAAAATCGGCGGCGATAAGCAGGCGATCCCACTCCGCCTGGGGAAGAAGCGGAAGTCGCACGGCCGGAAAGGGTTCTCCGGCGGCTTGCCAGGCCTCGAAAAAAGACGCGGAACTCCGGCCGGCGGCGACAAAAGCCACGAGGGGGCGGTCCCCGGCGAAATGGGCAAGATCCGCGACGATCGCCCGATAATCGCGCTCATAGCTGAAAACGACGACCCAGTAGGCGTCCGCGGGGGCAAAGCTCCCCGGAACTAACCCCAGCGAGTCAACTACGGCTCGGCGAAGCTCGAGCCGGCCATCGACGGACTCCGCGGCTTCAAGCAAAGCCTCAAAGCCACGGTCGATGAGGAGCCCGCCGGTACCGGACTCAAAGCCCGGCA
>DAOPXQ010000029.1:2524-15578 GCA_035352395.1 Treponemataceae bacterium
GCCTCAAAGCCACGGTCGATGAGGAGCCCGCCGGTACCGGACTCAAAGCCCGGCATGAACACCGATTTTCGGACGAGCGGCGAGCGCGTAAGCGACGGCAGTCGATGAAAATCACGCGCCCAGGGTTCGGCGGTAAGGTACTCAAGATTCACGATATTACGGGGCTCGGTATCGGCCTCGTCAAAAAGAATTTCCTCGAACCAGTCGGGCCGGCCACAGGCGTAACACTCAAGCACGACGCGCGGACGACGCGCGGTAAACTCGCTCACCGCCCCCGCGCCGGGGTTTTCCCAGCGCGCGACGGGCCACTCGCCTACCCGCTGAAAACCGGCGTCGGGATCCACGCCCGGGCACAGCGAGGCGAACGCGGCGAGGTCGTCGACGATGAGCCTAAGGCGCGGCGCGTCCGGCTGCTCGGAAAGCGCGCGAGCGAGCCGGTACACGAAACCGATGTCGCCAAGATTGTCCACGACCCTGCAGAGGATATCGACCGTCATGCGGGGATTCTACCAGACATTAACGGAAAAAAGAATGAGGCAGGGGGCGTCACGACGGTCGAGCGTCGCGCCTCGGAGCCCCCTCGGTCGAAGGATCTACGGGGGGCGAACTGGCCGCACCAGGGGCGCCGGGGATATCGAGGATGAATCGAGTGCGCGACGCGGCGGCGTCGCATTCCAGGCGGGCGGTGCCGCCATGCGCGGTCGCGATCGCGAGGACGACGGCGAGCCCGATCCCGGAGCCTTGCGTGTTCCGCGAGCGGTCGCCCCGGTACATGCGGTCAAAGACGCGCGGACGGTCCTCTGGGGCGATGAGCCCCGGATTGTCGACGATAAACGAGACGGTACTGCCCTGGCCGCGCGCGAGCGAAAGCCGGATCTCGCCGTCGCCGTCGCCGTGCCTAATCGCGTTGTCGACGAGGTTCGCGAGCGCGCGCTCGAGCAAGCTAGAGTCCGCGCGGATCGGGCACGGGGCGTCGGCGCCCGCGCCGAGAACTATCACAAGCCCGCGGGCGCGTGCCGCGTCGGAGAACCGCCTGACGCCCTCGGCGCACAGGGCGGACGCGTCCATCTCGCGGCAGTCGAGCGCGTAGCCCGGGGTCTCAAGCCGCGTGAGCGTCGCCAACTGGTTAACGAGCCGCTCGAGGTTCAGCACCTCGCGGTAATTCTTCTCGATCCGCGCGCGGTCGGGGTCGAATACCCCGTCGAGCAGTCCCTCGAACTGGCCCTTGAGCACGGCGAGCGGGGTTCGGAGGTCGTGCGCGATGTCCGCGCTCCATTGCCGGCGGACGGATTCCTCCTGCCGGAGCCGGTCCTGCAGGCTCGCCGCGGAGGCGGCGATCTCGCGAATCTCGGAGGTGCCGCCGAGCGGCACGTCGACGTCGCGCCGCCCGCCTTGCATCGCGGCGAGCGCCGAAGCGAGCGCCTTGGACTGCTTCGACAGAGGACGCGAGACGAGGTACGCCGCGACGCCGGCGACCGCGAGCGCGACGAGCGCTCCCCATACGAACATCGTCTTAAGGGCATCGATTACGAGCACGCTCGAGGCCTCGGCGTCCACCCGCACGATCCTGACGGCGAATCGATATCGCGGCCGCGGCGTATCCCCGACCGTATACCACTCGGCGTTCGTTAACTGCCGGGAGATCATATGCCACATCCCCGGCGGCATCGCGCGCTCGCGCCTACTCCAGTAAATGGGCCTGCCCTCGCCGTCCGTAACCGCGATAAAATCGGTCTTAACCGGAGGGTCGCGAAGCGCCTCCGCGATCGCTTTCGCCGCAGCCATGCTTGGTTCCGGCGGCGGGGGCGGCAGCGTCGCGAGCCTTAGCGCGACAAACTCCGCGAGCGTCGCCTCGTTCCTGCGGTCGGTTTCGGCGACGATCGCCCCGAATCCGACGCGCACGACGAGGGCCGTCACGAGCGCGAAGCTCGCGATGGCGATGAACGCGACGGTCAGTGTTCGAGTCAGCAAGCTATTCACGCTTCACCCCTAAACCGATAGCCGATTCCGCGGATGGTCTCGATCCAGTTCTCGCCGCCGAGCTTGGCGCGGAGGTTGCTCATATGGGTATTCACCGTTCGCTCGGAGCCATCGTGCGCGTAATCGAGCGCCTCGCCGAGGATGCGCTCGCGCGTCGTCACCTGCCGTCCGTTCCTTATCACGAGGGAGAGTATGTTCCATTCGGCGAGCGTCAGCGAAAGCGGGACTCCGTCCAAAGACGCGTCATGGCTCGCTTCGTCAACCTTAAGCTCGTGCTCGCCGCTTTTCCAGGCGCTCATTCCACTCGCCCGAGAATCGGCCCGCGCGTCGGCGCCGCTTGATCTGCGGAGGATCGCCTCGACGCGCAGGGTAAGCTCCCTCGGGGAGAAGGGCTTTACGACGTAATCGTCCGCGCCGAGCTCAAGCCCGGTGATTCGGTCCGACTCGGACTCGCGCGCCGTCAGGAATAGGAACGGAATGGAGCGATCGCGGGCATGGACGGCCTTCGCGAGCGAAAAGCCGTCGCCGTCGGGAAGCATGACGTCGAATATGATAAGTTCCGGCCGCTGAAATTCGAGCGCCTCGAGCACGCCGCGCGCGCGCGGGAATTCCCTCGTCTCGTGCCCCGCGAGCTTGAGGTACGCGACTATCGTCTCGCGTATGGCGTCGTTATCCTCGACGATGAAAATCATAGTTACATTATAGGCGCGCCCGATCATGCGGACAACCGCAAACTTATCGCGGTCTTTTCATCTTTACCCATTCTTTGCATTCGCTTTATCCGGTATTAAGGGCAAGGTTATATGTTTAACTCGATGGAAGGGACGGAACCGGCGGACGCCGGACAACGCCCACATCACAAGGAGACTGACATGAAAAAGACTATTATGTTCCTGACAATGGCGATCATCGTGGGAGCAGGACTATTCGCGCAGGCAGACGGCCGCGGACCCAAGAATCCCCCCGCCCCGGCGCCGAACGCGGCCCAGATCGAGCCCGCGACGCAGGCAAGCGGAAACCTCGCGTACGTCAACGGATGGATCGCGCTCCAGAGCGGCGACAAGACCTACTATCTCGCCGGCATTCAGCGCCTGATCGGTTTCGTCGACGGGCTTAAGGAAGGCGCGGCGGTCAAGGTCGAGGGCTATGTCCGCGCGATGCCGATGGCGCCCGAGTATTCGTTCATGCGCGTCACGAAGGTCACCGTCGGCGGCAAGAGCTACGATATCCCGGCGATGCCCCGAGGCGAAGGCCCCGGCATGGGCAAGGGAAACAGGCGTTGCGGCGACGATGACCGCGACTTCGGCGACTGCCGCCGCGGCGACGACGATGACGACGATCGCGATAACCGAGGAAACGGACGTCGCGGCCGCATGGGCCGTAACTAACTATCAGGCATCGATCGCGCGTTCGGAAACGAACGCGTCGAGTTCGGCGCGCGTGGGCATTGCGCCCTGCGCGCCTTCTTTCGTGGTGGAGATCGCGGCGACGGCGTTCGCGTAGCGGATCGCGCGCGGAACGCCGTATCCGATCGAACGGGCGAACGCGAAGCCCGCGTTAAAGGAATCGCCCGCCGCGACCGTATCCACGGTGTCGACGGAAAAGGTCTCCACGCGCGCGAAGGCCTTACCATCGGAGTAGTACGCCCCGCGAGAACCCGCCTTCACGATGACGAGCGGGACTCCCCTCGCTAACAGCGTATCGGCGGCTTTGCGTATGCCTTCCTCCGAATCGGTATTCTCTCCGGAAAGGATCGCGGCCTCGGTTTCGTTCGGGGTGATCGCGTCGATGAGCCGATAAAGCTCGTCGGGCAAAGGGTTTGCCGGGGCGGGCGCGGGATCGAGCACCGCGTAGGCGCCGGCATTCCGCGCGATTCGAGCCGCCTCAATGACGGACTCAAGCGGGATCTCGAGTTGCAACAGGACAAACGCGGACCGCTCGATATCGGCGGCGCGAGAGCGCACGTATTCGGGCGTCACAAGCGCGTTTGCCGCGGGCACGACGATTATCTCGTTCTCGCCCGCGCGGGACACCGTAATGCTCGCGGTGCCGGTCCCACGCCCCTTGAGTACGGCGAGCCCGTCGGTCGCGATCCGCTCGCGGCAAAAAACCTCGGCGTACTGCCTTCCAAGCCAGTCGTCGCCGATCGCGCCAACCAGGCGAACCTCGCCGCCCAATCGCGCGAGCGCCACCGCCTGGTTCGCGCCCTTACCGCCGGGCATAAACCGCAAAGAGTCGCCCGTTATCGTCTCCCCGACAAGGGGAAAGCGCGCCGCTCGAGTGACGATGTCCATGTTGACGCTTCCCACGACGCAAAACCCGGTTCCCATCGATCCTCCCAAATGCCTTAATCGCGATACTTGTCGGCTATATCCCGAAAACGCGCCTTGCAGAATTTGAACACGTCGACGAGATCCGGGTCGAACGCCGTTCCGCGCGCGGTTTCTATGGCCGCGCATGCCTCGTCGAAGGTGCCGGCCGCGCGATACGGCCGTTTCGTCTGGATCGCGTCGAAGGCGTCGGCCATGGCGATGATCCTCGCCGCGAGCGGTATCGCGACGCCCGCGCGGCCCTCGGGATACCCGGAGCCGTCCCAGCGCTCATGGTGATAGAGCGCGATGTCGCGCGCGAAATCGAGGAAACCGAAATCTGGGAACGAAAGCCTGATCATGTCGATCGTTCGGGCCCCGTCGGCCGCGTGCTTTTTCACGAACTCGAATTCCCGCTCGGTAAGCGCCTCGGGCTTTCCGAGAATATACTCCGGAATGCTCACCTTGCCAATGTCGTGCAGCTTGGCCATCTCCGAGACCTTCAGGATAAAGCTCGGCGACACCTCGGAGCGGAAGCGCGGGGTCTTCGCCGCCGAGGTCGCCATCTCCGCGGCGTAAAGCTCGATTCGGACGAGGTGCTTGGTCCCCTCGTTATCCCGGGCGGACGCGAGCTCGGAAAGCGACTTGACCAGCAACTCCTGGGCGGAGGTCAGCGCTCCCTCCTCGCCCTCGGCCTTACGCTCAGGCGGCGAGATCAGCCTGAAGAGTCTGTTGATTCGGAGGATCAGCTCCTCGGGATCGTAGGGCTTACGCACGTAATCCGCCGCGCCGCGCCTAAGGGCTTCCTTGACGTGGGCGGGTTCGGAATCGCCGGACACGATGATGACCGGCACGTTCGCGTAGCTTGGGGTATGGCGCAGGATGTCGAGGAACTCAAGCCCGCTTACCTTTGGCATCTCCATGTCCAGAATCACGAGATCCGGGCTTGAGGCGGCGAGGCACGCGATGGTCTCCTCGTAATTAGAGGCGCACGAAACGGTATAGACGGATTCTAGCTCGCTCCTAAAGAGATCGAGCTGGGTCTTGCTGTCGTCGACGCACAGAACGCGCATCCCGAAGGTATCGTTCTCGGATATTTCCATTAAGAAAGGCCCCCTGCCCCTTAAGTATCGCGGACGAGGCGGGGGATTTCCAGGGAGGTTAGTATTCCTCTATGACGCGCTGCGCGATTATCGCGGCGGCGGGGCACACGAGCGCGCTATAGGCGAGCCTGACCAAATGCCGCTGCGCGTTGTGCGAGTCGGTATGGGGAAATTCCCCGCACCACTCGGGTCGGCAGTCGAATTCGGCGCAGGTATTGTCGTCGTTCAGATAGGGGCATGGCGGCTCCCTAAGGACGTAAAAACCCGGATCGCGGTCGTCCTGGAGATATCGCTCAAAATACGCCTTTGGGGAAAGGCCGATCTCCTTCGCGATCCTCTTAACGTCCTTGTCGGCAAACCGCGGACCCAGCGCGCGGCAGCAGTTTCCGCACTTAAGGCAGTCGATGCGGGCAAAGGCCTCTTTGTGATAGCCACGAAGGGTATCGTCAAAGCCGCTCCGGTTGAACTTCGCGAGGTGGGTCATCCGCCGCAGCGTCTCTTTTTCGCGGGCTTTCGCGCCGTCGATAATTCTCTTATATTCGGGAATCATGTGAACGATACTACCCTAAAATCGCGTCCCATGCTACCGGCGCGGAATCGGCGAATCGGCTAACCGACGATCCTGAACTGCTCCACGGAATCGTCGCGGCGGGTCTCGACGTACCCGGCCTTCGAGAGGCACGAGAACAGCTTCGTCTGGCTATTCACCTTTTTCCCCTTGTAGGAAAAATCCTTCATGATGTTCTTTACCTTCTTCCCGAATATCGAGCCGTTGTACCAACGGTCCTTCTCGAACGATTCCACGACCTCGCGGATTTTCTTGCTTTCATAGTCCGAGAAATCGAGGCTGATCAGCTCGCTCTCGAGCTTCGCGACGTTTTTCGGTCCGCGCTCCTCCTCGCCGAAGTGCTCCTCGATGACGAGAATTTGATCGGTGCTGCTGGTGAACAGGCGCTTGTCCTTGTCAGATCGCCTCGTCACGAGCCATACCTGCTTACCGTACTTTCGGAGCTTGTCCATGATGACGGTAAAGTCCGTGTCCGAGGTGATGAACACGTAGAGATCGATCTCCGGGGACCTTTGATAGAGGCTCTCGAAGGCCTCGAGCGAGAGGATAAGATCCGCCCGGTTCTTCAGGTTTTTCTCGGAGACGTGCGGCGCCTCGCGGATGTTGAAGTTAAGATCCTTCATCTGCTCGCGGAATCTTGAGATCGCGTTGGAGTCCCCGCACGCGAGCTTGATCGCGAAGATCGGGGAAAGGTCTTCCTCTATGTTCAGGGTGATCGACTCGAGCAGCATGCTAAGGTTCAGTTTTTCGTTGACGTTCTCGAGATCGAAATACACCGCTATGGATATCGTGTCTTTCATTTTCCCTCCGTAGACAGTATACACCCGGCCGGGGTTATTTTGTGGACGGCCCCGGGAATTGGCTGGTATAGTGGCTCAACGGGGAAATAATGATTAAAAAGAAAACCATCGCCGCGATCGCGGCGCTTATCACTTACTTAATGGCATGCCCATCCGCCTGGGCGGACGGCGCGACGCTTTCCGACGCCGCGGCGGCGGCGGCCCGAAAAATCGGCGGGGCGCTCGGGGAAGGAACCCGCGTCGCGGTCGTCGGATGCGCCTCGGCCTCGGAGCGACTGTCCGAACGGGCGGTCAGGGAACTGACCTTCGCGTTCGTGGAAACCGACAGGCTCGTCGTCGTGGACCGCGAGGACATAGACCTCGTGCGCGACGAGCTCAATTTCCAGCTTTCGGGGGACGTGAGCGACGAGACCGCGCAGTCGATCGGGAAGATGCTCGGGGCGCAGGCGATCGTCGCCGCGTCCATCGACGACGCCTTTACGCTGCGGACGAAGGCGATTGAGGTCGAGACGGCGAGGATCCTCGCGGTCAGCTCGACCAAGCTGGACGGCAACGACGGGATCCGCAGTCTCCTCGAAAGCGTGGTGCTCGTAACGGACTGCGAGGCGAACGGCGCCGACCGGAAAACCGCCGATGCGCTAACGGGGATAATCGTCTCGGCGATATCCTCAGCGCCCGGTTTCCGCGCGGCCTCGGAGGAATCCCGCGCGCGCGCGATGGCCGGCAAGACGCTTCAGGCGGGATCGCTTTCCGACGGGAAGACCAGGCGCTCGATCGGCGCGATGGCCGACGCGGACGCGATCATGCTCTCCAGGGTATCGCTCGAAAGCGGCATGCTTTTCTTTACCATCACGCGCGTAAGCGTCGACGCGGGAACCGTCATCGCGAGCAGCACGGAAACTTACCGTTCGCCCGGGACGCTTCTTGAGGGCGCGCGCGGTCAGGTACTTCGCAATCTCGGCGCCCAAGCGGCGTATGACGACAGGAAGACGATCACCGTCGCGAACATGACGGAGCTCATACAGGCGATCGGACCCGACCGGGTCATCCGCGTCGCGCCGGGTAATTACGATCTTAGCGAGGGATACGCCGTCAAGAACAAATACGTCTCGTGGGTCGACGAATACGACGGCCCCTGCCCCGTGGTCAAATCGGTCTCAAATCTCGCGCTCGTCGGGGACGGCGTTCCGACGCTCATGATCAAGCCGGCGTACGGATGGGTTTTTTCCTTCGACACCTGTTCCGGAATCAAAATCTCGGGAATGGTATTCGGGCACACGGTGCCGGGCTACTGCCTTGGCGGCGTGCTCCGTTTCAGGAATTGCGACGACGTGGAAATACGCTCGTGCGAGCTGTATGGTTCTGGCACGTACGGGATCGGGCTCGATCGCGCGACCGGCTTCCGCATGGAAAACTGCGTCGTGCGCGACTGTACTTACGGTCTCGCGACGATCGAGCGATCTTCGGACGTAACGTTCGAGGCCACGGCCTTCCGGGGTACGGGGGAATTCGAACTGATTACCGTGAACGGCTCGGACCACGTTACGTGGACCGAGTGCGCGTTCGAGCGTAACTGGGGACACTCGCTGTTCTCGGTCGACGGGTTGAGCCGGGACGTGCGGACGATCCGCTGTTCGTTCAGGGAAAACCAGGTAGACGCATTCTCGTCCACCGAGTATGGGCCCGGCGACGAAGGCTCGACCTTCGCGGGTAACGCCGCATTCGACTCAGCCGCGTCAGGCTCAGCCGAATAGGGTCGCGATCGAAAGGCCGACGAAGCTGTCGACGACGAGAGACGCGGCGGATAGATCCTGGTCGCCGGATTTCGGGTTTTGGAATCCCACGCACCGCATCCCCGCCCGTTTCGCGGCAAGGACGCCATTGCGCGAGTCCTCCACGACGACGCAATCGCGCGGTTCCGCCCCGATCATCTCGGCCGCCCGCAGGAAAACGTCGGGTTCGGGTTTGCCATGCTCGACGCTTTCGCCCGAGACGTACGCGTCCACGAAATCCAACAGTCTGATGCGCTTAAGCGCTTCCTTGATGAAGATGGCCGACGACGACGAGGCGACGGCTATCGGTACGCCGTATTTCCGCAATGCCCGAAAGAGCTCCGGTATCCCGTCGATGGGCTTCCATTCCTCGGCCTTGAGCAGCTTGAGTTTAAGCGAAAGCTGCGCGTTCAGGATGCCGTCAATCTCGCGGTCGATCCCGTGCTCGTCGAGAATCGCGCGCCACATCTCCGGATTCGAGGTGCCGACGAACCGGTTAAGGTAATCCGGTCCCTCCGAAATGCCGAGCTTAGCAAGCATCTCGGTATCCGTTCTGTAATGCAAAGGCTCGCTGTCGATCAGCACCCCGTCCATGTCGAATATTACCGCTTCCGCCATATCTCACCCCTCGATTCCAATATTGAATTATAGTCTATCATAAACCACTTGCTTTTATTTCAGTAGCACGCTATCTTTTCCATAGCGCTATTATTACGATAGCAGCAAAGGAGACAAGAAATGCCAGTAATCAACATCGCCATGCACAAGATCAACGCGGAAACCAAGACGAATCTGATCCGCAACCTGACCGCCACCGCCGTCGAGACGACGGGCGTTCCGGAACAGTACTTCACCGTCCTTATCCAGGAGCTGGACGACGCGAACATCGGCTGTGCCGGCAAGACGCGAACGGAGATGATCGCCGCCCGGTAAACGCGGCCCGCTGGGCACCGGCGCGGGATATACCCCGACTATCCAAAAACGGGCGAGTCGGGGTAGTATCGTTCCATGTCGATCCCCAAACCAGGAAACAAAGTTCGCGGTTCCACGACGGGCGCGCCGGTCAACGCGCTGCTCGACCTGCTCGGAAGGCGTTGGGCACTGGGCATCTTATGGAGCCTCGGCGACGGCCCCGCGACCTTCCGCGAACTGCAGGAACGCTGCGGCGGCGTTTCCCCGTCAATCATGAATACCCGCATTAAGGACCTCCGCGAGTCGGGGATCGTCGAGAACACCGACGACGGATACGACCTTACCCCGCGGGGGCGAGAGCTCCGCGAGATCATCGTCCCGCTCGGAAAATGGGCGGTGGTTTGGTCGGATGAGGTCTTTCAATACCGGCGTCCCGGCGCCGAGCGCGTCATGAACGACGACTTCAAGGCGCGGAAGGAACGCTGACCGGCGAGTAAAACACGCCGATCCTGTTCGCGACCGGTCGCTCGATGCCGGCCACGACGGACTGGACGGGCACGTTAAGTATCTTCCAGGAACCGTCGCTTGAGCGGGCCGCCATCGCGGACGATCCGCCACCGTCGAGCATAAGCGCCGAGTCGGCTCCGAAAAACCGAATCCACAGCGCGGTCTCGCGAAAGGTCGCCCCGACGGAATGGCCGGGGTTCTTGCCGTCGATCACCATTAGGTACAGAAACCTTCCCTCGCGCGAAAGTCCTACCGCGGATCGGGGCGCGCGTCCCTCGATATATTTTCCGACGAACTCAGAATCGGCAACCTCGCCTGACTTGAGGATTACGGAAAAACCGCCCGCTCCCTCCGCGATACCGTCGCCTGAACGCCACAGCTCATCCGCCTCGTCGCCCGTAACGATCCTACCCATCCCCGCTTTGTCGAAGACGATCGCGCCATAGCGCGCGGACGGTGGGGACGCGACGTCGCCATCGGCCGCCGAAAGCCCGACGATGCCGCAAGGCCCGCCTGAGAACGGGCGAACCGGAAAGAAAGGCGTCGCGTTGATCGCCGCGATGAGACGAGGGTCGCGAAACGCGGTAGCCGCGAGCGAAAGCGACGCCTCGCGGTTGGCCGCGGCAGACGCGGGCGCGGAAGCGGGCGTCCGCAGCACGCGAGCGCGTACGCCATCGGCCGTAAGAGCGGCCCGAACGCAATACACGGCGAGATCGGGATCGCCCAGGGCCGCGCGGGATAGCGCGACCCCAGGGCAGAGCTCAACCCATTCGGGCGAGGATCCGTCCGGGGGCGACAGGGTCATGTTCGGAAAGGCGTTACGGTACGTCGCGCACGATGAGGCGACGAGCGCGGTCAGGGCGCAAAGAACGCGAATGGCTCTCGAATCGATCATGCAAACAATGATAAAATATGAGGGATAACGTTGCAACTGACGAAAAAGGGACTATGAAGACTGCGTATTTTGCTGTTATACTGTCAACATCGTCTTTAATTTTATCCCATTTATAGGAGACAAAAGATTATGAACAAAGCAGAATTAGTCGACGCAATCGCCGAGGAAACCGGCCTCACCAAGAAGGATTCCGAATCCGCCCTCAAGGCTTTCACCGGAATCGTCGGTAAGGAACTCAAGAAGGGCGGATCCGTTCAGCTCGTCGGTTTCGGCACCTTCGAGGTCGGCAAGCGCGCCGCCCGCACCGGACGCAATCCCAAGACCGGCGAAGCCCTGAAGATCAAGGCTTCCAAGTCCCCCAAGTTCAAGGCCGGAAAGGCCCTGAAGGATCTCGTCAACAAGAAGTAATCCGGCGTCTCGCCGAAAGCAAGCCGGTTTTGGGCGAAGGCCCGGGACCGGCTTATTTTTTTGCCAAGGAGCCACCAATATGAACATGGACTTTCTTAATTCAAGCATCGCTTCCAATACGGCGGAAGATTGGCTCGTGTCGATCGCGATCGTCGTGGGAAGCGTTCTCGCGTCGCGGGTTTTTTACTTTCTAACGACTAAGGTACTCAAGCGGCTCTTCGCGAAACTAAAAGGACGCCTGCTCTATATCCTCACCGACATGCTCGAGGAACCGATCGCGATGTCGATCATCATCGTCGGGTTCCTCGCGGCGCAGCGCCGCCTTACCTTCGCGGAGGGCGTCGACGGGACGATCGACAAGGTCGTGCTGTTCGCGCTGATTCTGCTCATCACCTGGGCCATCGCGCGGCTCATGAACGACCTGATCACGCAGTACCTCGTGCCGATCATCGAGCGGAGCCAGTCAAAGCTGGACGACCAGCTTCTGCCGATCGCGCGCAAGGGCACGACGCTCCTCGTGTGGGTACTCGGGATCATCGTCGCGCTGGATAACGCGGGCTACAACGTGGGCACGATCATCGCTGGCCTCGGAATCGGCGGACTCGCGTTCGCATTCGCCGCGCAGGAAACCATCGCGAACCTTTTCGGAGGCGTCACGATATTCGTCGACGCCCCGTTCAAGATCGGGGACAGGATTAAGATTAACGGGTTCGAGGGATGGGTGCGGGAGGTCGGCATCAGGACCGCGCGGCTCGAGACGCTCGACGGAAGGCGATTGACCATGCCTAACTCGGTGTTCTCGAAAAACGTCATCGAGAACGTCAGCTCGGAGCCGGCGACGCGCGTGCTGCAGACCGTCGGAGTGGCGTGCGACCAGGACGCCGCGACGCTCGAGCGCGCCGTGGGGATCGCGCGAGAGACGCTCGCCAAGGACGCCGACCTCGACGCCAAGTCCACGGCCTACTTTAAGGGATTCGGCGAGTCGTCGTACGACCTTGGCCTCGTGATCTGGATAAAAAAAGACGCCGACTACGTGGGAACGCTGTCGCGCGTCAACCTTTCATTGGTTAGGAATTTCGAGGCAGGAGGCATCGCGCTCTCCCTGCCCATGCGCTACATCGTTTCCGCCAAGGCGTAGGCGGCGGGCTTTACGCCGTCACGGGGGTCGACATGGCGGCTTCCGCGGGAATGGTCACCTTGAACACGGTGCCCTTCCCGTCCTCGGACTGCAGCTTGATCGTTCCCCGCATTTCCTTGACGCGGTCCTTCACCAGGTTAAGCCCGATGCCTCGTCCGGCGTACATGTCCGCCTTTTTCGCGGTACTGAAGCCGGGCGCGAACAGCACCTGCGTAAGGGCGTTCTTGTCCTCGAAGTCCGACGGGTCGGACAGAAGGTTCATGGCTCGCGCCTTCTCGCGGATCGCGTCGAAATCGAGACCGCGACCGTCGTCGGATACCTGCATGACGATCTTGTCGTCGGAGAGCTCGATGGAGACGCTTACGCTCCCGAGCTCGGGCTTTCCCTTCGCGAGGCGGAACGCGGGTTCCTCGATGCCGTGATACACCGCGTTGCGCACGAGCTGCATCAGGATCTCCTTCATCGCGCGTCGCGGGCCCGACGACACCGCCTTCGCGTCGATTCCCTTCACGACGAGATTCGCCTTTTTTCCGAGGTCGGCCCCGGCGCGCTCGATCGTTCTCT
Source organism: Treponemataceae bacterium (assembly GCA_035352395.1). Lineage (GTDB taxonomy): Bacteria > Spirochaetota > Spirochaetia > Treponematales > Treponemataceae > Teretinema. The sequence goes on from DAOPXQ010000029.1 coordinate 15,481, forward strand.
CAAGCGTCTGCACGAGGACGTATTCCTCCTGCATCTTCGCCTCGCCGGTACCGAACGAAGTGATCTTCGCAATCAGTTCGCTGAAACCGTCCTTGATC
>DAOPXQ010000030.1:0-15464 GCA_035352395.1 Treponemataceae bacterium
TCATGGGCATATCCATACCGTTCTCGATCATGATCACCCTTCTATTCATGCGTTTCGCGGGCATAACGCTGAACATGATGACGATGACCGGTTTGATTCTCGGCGTCGGCATGGTCGTCGACGCGTCGGTCGTTATCTTGGAAAACATCTACCAGTACCGCGAGCGCGGAACCAAGCCGTCAGTCGCCGCGATGATCGGCTCGCAGGAGATGATCTCGTCGGTCGTCTCCGGAAACCTGACTACCGTATGCGTGTTCATCCCGATAATCTTCTTCAAGAACGAGCTCGGGTTCATAGGTCAGCTTTTTCCCGCGGTCATCTTTACCATCATCATCGCGCTCCTTTCGAGTCTCTTCGTGGCGCTGTTCCTCGTTCCCGTGCTCACGAGCAAATTCCTCGTGATCAAGACGAGAAAGGAAAAGCCGATCAAGAACGAGTTTCTTCTTTCGTTGGATAACGCGGTCGGCGGTTTCATGGATCGGATGACCGACGCCTACAAGCGAGCCCTCGGCGTCGTGATGCACCATCGGCTCGCGACTACGATCGTCGTGTTTGGCACGATGCTCCTAAGCTTCGCGATGATACCGCGGCTTAACATCAAGATGATGCCGTCGATGGGTGATGACTCGGTCACCATGACCGCGAGTCTCCCGATCGGCACTAAGCTGGAGGAAACAGACGCGGTTTTACGGCAATTCGAGGAAGTCGCGAAGGAAGAGATTCGCGGGTATAAGACCATCACGACGAGCGTCGGCACCGGCGGCGGCTGGTTCGCCGGCGATAAGACCTATACTGGCTCGATACAAATTCAGCTGCCCGACGCCGATAAGCAGATCGATACGTCGGATACCATCAAGGAAAAACTCCGCGCGCACTTTAACGACTATCCGTCCGTCACCTTCGAGTTCTCGTCGGGTCGGATGCGCTCGATGACCGGCGCCGACATAGACATCGCGATTCGGTCGGATGACCTGAGCGCGGCCTTCGCGACGGCGAACAAGATCGTCGCGGTCATGAAGTCCGACGTCCCGGACGTGTCGGAGGCCAGCATCGACGTAACCGAGGGCCTGCCCCAGGTAGAGATCGTCGTCGACCGCGACCGCGCGTACTCGTTCGGCGTCAACGTCAGGACGGTCGCGAACGAGATCAACGCGTGCATCGAGGGCGTCACCGCCACCGTGTATCGGCAGGGCGGCAAGGACTACAACGTGATCCTGATGTTCCAGGACTCCGACCGCGCTAAGGTCCCCGATCTCGAGCGGATCTACGTGCAGGGAACCTCCGGCCTCGTCCCGGTCTCCAACTTCGCGTCGGTGAAGAAGGGCGTCGGTCCCGTCAGCATCAACCGCGAGAACCAGACGCGCATCATACACATCACGGCGGACATACTTACGGGCGTGAAGGCGAACAAGGTTGAGGCCTCGATCAAGAAGGCGATCGACGACAATATCATCATGCCCGAGGGCGTGACGATGGCCTTCGAGGGCTCGTGGGGCGACATCATGAAGACGGGCGGCGTATTCCTGCTCATCCTCTCGATGGCCCTGCTCCTCGTGTACGGCGTCATGGCCGGTACCTACGAGTCGTTTAAGGACCCGTTCATCAACATGTTCACGATCCCGCTCGGCATCATCGGCGTGGTCGCCATTCACCTGTTTACGGGTCAGGACCTCTCGATGTTCTCCGCGTTCGGCTTCGTCATGCTCGTCGGAATCGCGGTCAATAACGGAATCATCCTCGTCGACCAGACGAACCTGCTCGTCGCCCGCGGCGTGCCGATGCGCGAGGCGTGCGTCAACGCCGCGGCGTCGCGCCTCAGGCCGATCCTCATGACCACGCTGACGACTCTTCTTGGAATGTTCCCGATGGCCTTCATGCCCTCGGATAACTCGAAGGTACTGCAGCCGATCGGCTTAACGATTTTCGGCGGGTTGACGTCGAGCACGCTCATCACGCTGTTTTTCATCCCGGTCCTCTATTCCATCATCAACGATAAATGGAAGTCCAAGGGCCGAAAGGCGGCAATCGCAAGCAAGGAGTCCGCGAATGTACAGGGTTGAGATAATCGCGAATAGATCCGTTCAGGAAGAGACGGTGGAATACCTGGAGGCCGCGATCCCGGATATCCTCTACACGATTATCCCGGACGTTCACGGCCGGGGTAAGGAAGACCGAAAACTCGGGACCGTGACGTGGCCCGAGGTTAACTTCATATTGATCGCGTATGTGGAAGACTCTCACGCGCGCGTCGTGCGCGAGCGCGTGCGCGAGCTTAAGGAGAACTTCCCCAACGAGGGAATAAAGCTCTTTATGCTGAAGTCAGAGGACTGACTCAGGCGTTCTCGACTTCCTCGGCTTCCTCCGCCTCGTCGATCTCTTCGGCGGAATCCGCGACGGCTGGCTCCTCGAGCCTGACCTGGTATTCGCGGATCGCGGCTTCCATGCTCGTGTACACGAGGTGGATGACGACGTCCGTGTAGTAGGTTCTCTTGACGATCTGCGTGCGTTTCTGCTCATAGGCTTCCTGAATGTTAGTGCGGATCGTCGACATGAACTGATCGTACGACAGGAAATCCGGGGTCTCGCACTCGTCGCGCGCGTTGTGGATCTGATCCATATAGCGGTCGAGATAGTTAAGTATCATGAAGAGGGATATCTTCTGCCCCTGGGGCCAGTTCTCGGCCTGCTTAGGCGCGATGAGCGAGAACAGCTCCTCCTTGCGGAAGTTTATTCCCTTCGACTCGAGCATCGTCTCGAGGCTGTCTATCACGTAATGGTTGCCGCGATAGTAGCGGAAGAACTCGATGATCTGCCGCGCGCCCTGGACGTCGTGGAGCAGCAGCGCCTCCGACTGCTGCGAGATGGATTCCGGTAGGGCGGGGTAGACCTGCACGCTGTAGGTCTTGTAGGTCGCGTTGCGCTTGTCCTGCACGACGACCTCGCGGAACTTGTAGAGCTCGCTATGCGTAATCCGCTTATACACGCTCCCGAGCCGCTCGGCCTCGCGCCTGAATTCGTGGAGGTAATCCTCCGCTATCCCCGTTTCCATGAGAATGTCGAAGAACTCCTCCGAAATCCTTAAGCCCCCGACGGGCGCTGTCGCCTCCATGCGCTTCGCGTTGATGACGGGGAGACCGATGATGTCCCAATGTTTCGAGCCGATCGGCCCGAAGTTGCCGATGGTCACCTCGCCGATGTTGGCCCCGATTCGGATGCGTATTTGGAAGAACGCGAAGAGCGTGGACGAAAGGTCGTTTTTGCTTCGAAGCGACTGAATGATCGCGAAGGCGTCCGTCAGCGATTTCTTCGCCTCGGGCAGCGCGTTCTCGTCTATGAACTCGACGTTCGCCTGGTTAAAAAGGATGCAGACGCGCTGCATCTCCACGCAGGTATAGAAAAGTTCCTTCGCTATGTACTTGATTCGGCCTCGGTGGTCGAGGTCCCACAGCCTCTTGTCGATGACGTCGTCGAACTGGAACATCATCGAGTCGCCCTCGATCTTGTTGAGGAAGCCGCCGTGGCGCTCGAGCACCATCTGAAACGCCGTATACAGGCCGTTGAGCAGGATCTGATTTTCCTTCGGGCTGAGGAATTTCGAGAGGTGCGTATAGTCGGCGATATCGATGAACCCGACGCCAACCTGGCTTTCCTGGGAATTGGACGGTATGTGCCCGATCTCGAAAATCGCCTTGACGAGGTGTTTCGGTAAGTAGAATTTCTCGATCGACTCGAGGAGGTCGGCCTCGCGGGCGTATATTTTGGGTTCCCAGACTTTTTCTTCCATAGGTAAAACTGTAGCGCACAGTTTTACCCTTCGCAAGGGTTCTATTCGGAATGGTCCCTTAAAAAGCCGATTTTAAGGTCGCGAAGGCTTTCCGTGACGGATACCTTGAATATATGCGGGTTAAGGATTCGCCTGTATGAGCGGTCAAAGAGCTCGAGGCCCGCCTGGACGCGGGAACGGATCTCCGGAAGGGGGCGCTTCGGCTCCAGGGATTTTCCCTCGCGCATCTTCGGCGTCAACATCGGCTCTACGCGCGATGCCGAGAATTCAAAGCTTCGCAAGTCGTTGGACGGATGGAAATATCGGGACTTAACTCCCGGTTTAAGCGCATCGCCGTCAAGGGCTATCACGTCGGCCTTCACCGTGCCGTTTTCGTCAAAGAGCCGCCATACCTGCTTAACGCCGGGATTCGTCGTCTTTTCGGGGTTGTCGGAAAGCTTCATCGTTGGAATCATCTTTCCGTCATCGCCCGTGCGCGCGGCGAGCTTATATACGCCGGTGAACGAAGCCTCGTTGCCGCCAGTGACCATGTGGGTCCCGACTCCCCATGAGTCGATGGGAACGCCGTTCAGCACGAGCGACTCGATGATCTCTTCCGTAAGCTCGTTCGAGACCGTGATCGTCGCGTTGGATAGTCCCGCCCGGTCGAGCGCCTCGCGAACCCCGGCGGCAAGGTACTGAAGGTCGCCTGAGTCGAGCCTGACCCCGAAGTTCTTGCCCCTCGCCGCGAGACGTTTACCCGCCGCGATCGCCGCGGCGATGCCGGAGCCCAGGGTGTCGTAGGTGTCGATAAGGAATACGGACTTGTCCGGATAGAGTTCCGCGTACGCGTCGAAGGCCTCTTCCTCGTTGGGGTACGACATGACCCAAGCGTGAGCCATGGTTCCCATAACGGGGATGCCGTACTTCTTTCCCGCGAGTGCGTTGCTCGTTCCCGAGACGCCGCCTATGAACGCGGCCCTGCTCGCGCTCATGGCGCCGTCGTACCCTTGCGCGCGGCGAAGCCCGAACTCCATGATCGAGCCCTTGTTCGACGCGAGCCAGATGCGCGCGGTCTTGGTCGCGATGAGGCTCTGGAAATTGACGACGTTGAGGACGAGGCCCTCGATGATCGAGGCCTCGATCGCGTTCGCGTGGACGCGGAGCAGGGGCTCGTTCGGGAAGACGATCGAGCCTTCTTCCATGGCCCATATGTCGCCCGAGAATTTGAAGCCCGCGAGATAGTCGAGAAACCCGCGCTCGAAGATACCGACGGACGCGAGATACTCGATGTCGTCGCCCGAGAAGCGGAAATCCTCGATCGTTTCAAGAAGGGGACCGAGTCCCGCGAATACCGAGAAACCGCCGCCGAAGGGGTTCCTACGGAAAAACATGTCGAAGACGGCCGGGCGGTTCATGTTCCGTTTCCAGTAGCCCTGAGCCATCGTTAATTCGTAAAAATCGGTGAAAAGCGCGCTGATGCCCATACTGTCACTCCTTTTGATCGCCCGAAGACGCTTGAATTATCGTCGATCCGCCGCCGGTCTTCACCACCTCGATGCGGTTAGGCACGCGCGAGCGGAGCTCGGCTACGTGCGAGATGAGTCCGACCATGCGACTGCCCCGTATCTCGTCGAGTATGCACATCGCGCGCTCGAGGCTCGACTCGTCGAGAGAGCCGAAGCCTTCGTCGATGAATACCGCGTCGAGTTGTATGCCGCCGGATCGCGACTGTATCGAGTCCGCGAGGCCGAGCGCGAGACTGATCGAGGCCATGAAGCTCTCTCCGCCCGAGAGGGTTCCCGAAGGCCGGGCCCGTCCGGTATACGCGTCGAGAATCTCGAGGTCGAGGCCCGCGAGGCCGTTTCCCTTGCGGTAACTGTCGTTGAGCCGTATGCGGTAACGGCCCTCGCTCATGCCCGTAAGGCGCTCGTTCGCGAACGCCGTGATCTCTTCCAGGTACATCCCGAGTATCCAGGCGTCGAAGCTGACTTTCGCGGGGTTGTTACCGGTAAGGTCGTTCGCGAGGGCGACGAGCCTGCCCGATTCCGCGACGCGCGCGGACCGCTCCGCCTCCAATTCATCCCAACGCGCCTTGAGCCCGTCGAGGCCGGAGAGCGCGGCGCTTTTTTCCTCGAGTCCCGCGCCGATCGCGTTGATCTCGGCGTCCATGGCGGCGATCCTTTCCTCGATCCCGTCGGCGACGGGTTCACCGTCCGCCGCGAGCTCGCGCTCGAGCGCGAGCTTCTGGGCGCGCGTGGACGCGGTTTCCTTGCCGTGGGCGTCGATCGCGGCGGCAAGCCGCTCTTGGGCGTCGCGAGCGCGATGCGCCGCGCGAAGATCGTCGATTCCCGCGAATCCCGCGGCCGTAAGCCCCTCGCGAATCGACGCGCGCTCGGCGTCCCCGTCGGACGCGAGCGTGAGGGCGTTGCGATCGAGGGCCGCGATTCGCGCTGAAAGGGACGCGGCGTTTTCCCTCGCCTTCGCGAGCCTTTCGTCGTGCGAGTCTATGGTAGCCTCGGACTCAAGGATCTCGGCCTCGCACTCCTCGAGCGCGTCGGCGGCGTCCATGGAGCCCAAAGCCTCGCGGGCAGGTTTATCGGCTCCCGCGTTCGCGGTACCGGCGAACGCCTCCATGTATCTGGAGCGCTTAACCTCTATCTTCGTGTTCGCGGAGGAAAGCTCGCCCGAGATCTTTTCGATCTCCGAGGAAAGGCGGGAACGTTCCTGGGCGTCCGCCGCGTCGCGTCGTCGAAGCTCGTCGCGCTCGCGGACCGCGGCGCGTGCCCTCGCGAGCGAGTCGGAGGCGGCTTGCGTGAGCCTTGACGCCTCCTGCAGCGTTTCGGTGGCCTTGCTAGTCGAGGGGATCGCGTCCGGCGCGACGCACGTGCCGCCTTCGCCCGAAGCCGCGCAATAGCGCTCTATGGAAAGGCTCAGGCGCTCCCGCGCGTCGGTAAGGCTTGCCTCGCGCGCCGCGAGCTCTCCCGCTTTTTTACTCGATGAATCGCCGAGCGCCTCGATTCGGCGTTTCGCGGACGCGACTCGCTCGTCGACTCCGATGCCGCCGATTGAAAGCGGGGTCGCCGGGCGCGGATGCTCGACGGAGCCGCAGACGGGGCAGGGCTTTCCGGGCTCAAGGAGGGACGAGAGAGCGGAGGCGGATTCGGAAGCGTGAAGCCGAGCGGATTCGGCCTCGAGGGCCTCAAGTTCCGCGCGGGCAATCTCAACGTCGCGTTCGCCCTCGGCGACGGCGGACTTCGCCGCGGCTACGGCCGCCTCGTGCGCGGCAATGGCCTTCGCCTCGCGCTCATGGTCCTCCGCGAGGGTCTTTAACCGTTTGAGCCTTTCGAGCCCGTCGCGGAGTCCGTTAAATTCAGACTCGCGCGCCTCGAAGTCGGCTGCCTCCGACTCGATTTCGGCGAGCCTTGCGGTTCTCTTATCCGTCTCGGCGGTAATTGACGCGAGCCGATCCTTCGCGGCTGCGAGCCTTACGCCCATGGCTTTCGCGCTCTCCAACTCTTCGGCGAGCCCCGCCGCGATCTCGACGGCAGTTTTAAGCGCCTCTTTTCGGAGCAGTAGGGCCTCGCGCGCCTTTCGCAGTCCGTCGACTCGGGGCGCGTCGGCCTCGAGCTCGGCGATGGATCGTTTCGTATTCGAGATCTCGCGATCGAGCGACGAGCGCTCGGCCTTCAGCTCGCCGAGGCGGGACTCGATCCCGTCAATATGAGAAAGAGTGACCGTGAGCGGCTCCGCGAGCCTCGCGCGCGAAAGCTCTTCCGCCATGCGCGCGATTTCGCCTTCACTTGCCGCGAGTTCGGCGAGCGCGGACTCGAGGCTTGCGAGCCTTGCGCGTTTCTCCGCGGCGGCGCGGGATTTTTCAAGCAGTACGGCGAGCGTCGCGTGTTCCTTCCTGAGTGATGCCTGACGCTCGCGGAGAGCGGCCGCGTCAGCCGCGAGCGAGGCTCGGTCGCTCGCGTACGACCGATCGTTAAAGGACTCGCCGAGCGATAGGATGGCGTTGACGGTTTCCTTTTGCTTTAGCTCGGCTTCCTTCGCCCTGGTCCGGGCGAGCTCTATGACGCGCGCGTATTTTTCGACGGGGAAAAGCTTGGAAAGCACTTCCTTCCGCTCGGTTGAGTTTTGCCGGAGGAAACGGGCGAATTCGCCCTGGGGCAAAAGCACGATGCGCGAAAACTCGTCGGCGCTGAGCCCGATCAGGGCGAGTATGCTTGCGTCCGTCTCGCTCTTGTTCGTCGACGAGATGTCCTTCCATGCCCCACCAGACCATTCCTCGAGCGTGACTTCCTCGGCGACGGTCTGTAGTTTACCGTTTCTGGGACCGATTCGCTCGGACGCGAGGGTTCGCTTGACGCGGTAGCGGCGTTGTCCCAGGGAGAATTCCAGGGAAACCGCGCTCTCGTCGCCGTCCTCGGCGAACTGGCTGCGCATTTGCTTCGCGAGGCCCTTCCTGCTGCCCGGCGCGTCGCCGTAAAAGGCATAGCAGATGGAATCGAATATGGTCGTCTTTCCCGCGCCGGTCTTTCCGTACACGAGGAAAATATCCCCAAGGCCGGTAAAGTCGACGGTATGGCTTCCCTTAAAAGGGCCGATGTTTTTGAGCGTTACGCGTTCAGGCCTCATCCGCGCACTCCGCCAGGAGCTTAGCGAACAGCTCCTTTCTATCTGGATCGACGGCGCCGTGCAGCATCGTCTCGAAGTCGCTGAAGTCTGCCACGGGGTCCCTCTTATCGCCGTCAGGCGTTTTTCGCGCAGCGCCATCGGCCGCTTCCTCTCGCGCCGCATGCGTAGCGTCGGCCGCGCCTTCCAGCCCTTGCCTGAGGCTTAGGAGGTTGGGGAATTTCGGCCTCAGGAGATTGACCGGATTGACGACGAGATTCGAGTCGGTGAGCGTGATCTCGAGATAATCGGACGAATGCGCGCCGTGCGCGACGCCCTTATAAAACTCGTCGAAGGGCCCGGTAAGCCGGGTTACCGCGTGGAGCGGCTTTACCGGCACGAGGCTTACGCTGACCGGGAACCCAGGGCTCGAGCAGTCGACGTCGACGCTGAGAAATCCCTTTTCCTGCCCGGCCTCGTCGAAGGCGTAGGCGAGGGGGGAGCCGGAATACCACATGCGGTCGGTTACTCTTTGCGGTCGGTGCAAATGCCCGAGCGCGACGTAGGAAAAGCCGGAAAAAAGCTCCGGGGAAACTTCCTCCGCCGTCCCGAGGAATACCCGCTCGGAGCCGGATTGGATGCCCGCCCGGGTCAGGCAATGCGCGACGAGCGCGGTCGGCATGCCCGCGATCGCGGGATCGGCGAGCGCCTTGCCGAAGCGCCTGGCGGCCTCGATCGCGAGATCGGCCTGGGTCGCGAGGATCTTGTCGCCCGCGCCCGCGAAATCAAGCTCAAGCCCGCCCTTGGCGGCCGGTTTTGGCTCGCCGGACAGCGTGCCCGGCGCGAGGAACGGGAGTAAAAACAAAGCTAGATGCTTTCCCCCATCATCGAGTATAATGGGCTTAAAGGACTCTTCGGGATCGCACGCGATGTGTATCCCGCTTTCGCCGAGTATGCGGTCCGCGAAGGACAGCCTTCTCGCCGAGTCATGGTTTCCCGGAATGAGGCATACCCTCAGGCCGGGGTGTTCGCGCCTCGCGCGAACGAGGAAACCGCTGAATAGCTCCACGGCCTCCGCCGGGGGGATCGTTCTGTCGTATACGTCGCCCGCGATGAGGAGCGCGGCGTAGTTTCCGCGATCCAGTTCTGCCTCCAGGCTTTCGAGCATCGCGCGCTGATCGTCGATCAGCGACGTTTCGTGGAGGCTTTTTCCAAGGTGCAGGTCGCCGGTATGGAGCAATTTCATATCGTCTACTGTAAGAATTTAGCTACGATCTGTAAAGGGCTGTAAACGTCGATGAAAACCGGTTCCAAGGTCTCTCTGTTCGTCATCTCGCTCGTTCTGCTGCTGTCCTGCACGGCGGGGGTATTTCTCCTCGTCATCGCCCCGGCTAACCGGCTTCAGTCTCGGTACGACGCTTTCTTCAATCTTGACTCCTCGCTGTCGTCGCTCGAGCTCGAGCTCTGCCGCGTCGTCATCGAGCCGGAGCCCGCGAGGGTCGCGTCCGCGCGAGAAGCCCTCGGTAAAGCCCTGTCCTCGATGGACGGCCTTTCCGACGGCGGGCATTTCTCGGGGAATGGAAGGCTTGAGGCCGCGGCGAGCTCGATCGCCGCGAATCGCGAGGCTCTTTCGCGCGCCGCGAGTTCGTTTATCGAGACCTTCGGGGACGGTAGGAATTCGGATGGCGCCGCTAGCGCGATCCGGGACCTGTCGTCGAAGATCGACGAAGCGCGCAAGGTTTCCTCCGATATTCTTCCCGTCGTATCGTCCTCGATCAAGGGCTATCGCAATATGTCATTTACGGTCTCCGGCGCGATCATCGCGCTTACCTGGCTTCTCGGCCTTCTCGTGGTTTGGTACCTCGCGCGCGCCGCGTCCCGGTCGACGCGACGCCTTTCCTCCGTTCTCGACAGGCTTTCCTCGGACGGCGTCTCGCGCGCCCTTTCGGACCTTGACGGCAAATCCGCCCCCGCCGATTCCCTGTCGGCAAAGCTGGGAACCTTCGTTTCCTCCATGGGCACCATCGTCTCGTCGCTTCGCGACGAGGTCTCCCTCAGCGTCGAATCGACGCAGCGGCTTTCCGAATCGCTCGACAATACCTCGTCCACTTTCGAGGTCGTCGACGGCTTTATCGATAATATCAGGGGCGAGGTGACCGTTCTCGAGGGTCAGGTTCGCGGCGTAAAGGAAGCGCTCGCCCGCGTCAACGGCGGACTCGGCGTCCTAGACGCGAGCATATCGAACCAGACGTCGGTCGTGACGGGCTCGATGCAATCGGTAAACGGGATGATTAGCCGAATCGCGGGGATGGCCGATTCCGCAAAGCGCGACGAGTCCGTCGTGCGGGGCCTCGTGAGTTCCTCGGAGAACGGCCAGGCCCTGTTCGCCTCCACGTACGAGAAGATCACGCGCATCAGCGACAGCATCTCGCGCATCAACGGCATGGCCGAGGTAATCGAGAACATCGCGGAGCAGACGAACATGCTCGCGCTCAACGCGGCGATAGAGGCGGCGCACGCGGGCGACTCGGGTAAGGGCTTCGCGGTCGTCGCCGAGGAGATTACCAAGCTCGCGGACGCGAGCTCCGAAAGCTCCCGCGAGATAGCGTCCTCGATCGACGAGATCATCGAGAACATCACCGCGATGGCGAACTCGGGCAACGACCTAGACCTCGCGTTCTCGGGAATAGCCGGGGACATCACGGCGGTGCACAGTACCATGGCCGGTTTCTCGGCGGGACTCGCGAGCTCCAGGGACGACAGCCGCCAAGTGCTCGAGACGATGAACGCGCTCGACGCGGTTTCGCATGAGGTTACGAAGGGCGCGTCGTCGATGACGACGGGCGCGCAGGAAATAGACCTTGCCGTCAAGGAGCTCGAGATGGTCTCGAGCCGCGTGTTCGACGGGATCACCGCCATGTCCCTCATGATCGACGGGCTAAAGGACGTCATGCATGATTTCCGCACGGTTACCGAGCGTCTTCATTCCTCCGGCATGAGCATGAGCGAGGAGCTTTCACGGTTGAAGTGATCGCTCCGTTTGTGGTAGTTTAACCGTCATGAAACTCGATGACGACCTGGGGAACCTCAGGAATGCCTTTCCAACCGATTTTACCGAAGACGAAAAAGCGAGGGCAAAAACCCTCTTTCTGAAAGAACTGTCGCTCAAGGCGCATGAATTCTACGGCGGGAAGATGCAGACCCTGCCGAAATGCACCGTTGCCGGCGTGAACTGGTTCAACGCCTGGTATACCCCGGGCGTTTCCGCTGTCTCGACGGCCATCCGAGACGACAACGACCGCTCGTTCACGCTTTCCAATCGGGGAAACTTGGTCGCCGTCGTCAGCAACTCGACGCGCGTCCTCGGCGACGGGGACTGCACGCCGCCCGGCGGGCTCGGCGTCATGGAAGGGAAGGCGATGCTGATGAAGTACCTCGGCGGCGTCGACTCGATCGCGCTCTGCGTCGATTCGCGCGCGCGGCCCGACGAGGCCGAGCGTCTCGGCGTTCCCGCCGGAAAGCCATCCGCCAAGAAGATCATCGAATTCGTCCGCATGCTCGAGCCCTCGGTCGGCGCGGTCAATCTGGAAGATATCAGCCAGCCCGATTGCTACGAGGTTCTCGACGTGCTGCGCGAGACCTGCGATATCCCCGTATGGCACGACGACGCCCAGGGTACCGCCTGCATAACCCTCGCCGCGCTCCTTAACGCGCTCAAGCTCGCCGGTAAGAGCCTTTCTTCCGCGAGAATAGTGCTGCTCGGCGCCGGCGCCGCGAATACCTCGATCGCGCGACTCATCCACGCGGACTCAGGCGATCCCGCGAAAATGATCATGTTCGACGTAAACGGCGCCCTTCACGCGGGCCGCGACGATATCCTTAACGACCCCCGCTTTCCCCGACAGCGCGAGCTTTGCCTCAAGACGAACCCCGCGCGGGTTACCGACATCGCCGAGGCGATGCGCGGGGCCGACGTCCTCATCGCGCTCTCCGCGCCCGGGCCCGGTACCGTCAAGAAAGAATGGGTCGCCTCGATGGCCGATAAGTCCATCGTGTTCACGTGCGCGAATCCCGTTCCGGAAATCTGGCCCCACGAGGCGAAAGCCGCGGGCGCGTTTATCGTCGCCACCGGCCGAGGCGATTTCCCGAACCAGGTAAATAACTCGGTGTGCTTTCCCGGCATACTCAAGGGCGCGCTTCTCGCTCGGAGCCGCAAGATCACCGACGGCATGGCCATCGCCTGCGCCCATTCGATCGCGGATTATTCAGAGCGGAAGGGAATCGGCCCTGACCATATCGTCGTCACGATGGAAGACGAGGACGTATTCGCGGTAGAGGCCGCCGACGTCGCCATGAAGGCGATCGAGGAGGGCGTCGCGAGGATCAACCTTACCTGGCAGGAAGCCTTCGATAGGGCCTCCGCGGATATCCGCGAATCGCGCGGCGCGACGAAGGCCCTCTCCGAATCGGGTTTCATACCCGAGCCCCCTCCGTCAATGATCGAGTCCGCGCTCGAATTCGCCCGCGAGTCCATCCTCTCGTCGCGCAAGCCCAAGGCATAGGTATAATCGAAATGATTCGCGAAACAAAGGGGACGGCGATCGCCGCCCTCGTGCTCTGTTCCGCCCTGTGGAGCAGCGCGGGAATCCTCGTCAAGCTCGTTTCCTGGGATCCATTCGCGATCGCCGGGGCGCGTAGCCTTATCGGGCTCATAACGATGATCGCCATCCTCGGGAAACCGCGCCTCACGTTTAGCCGCGACCAGATAATCGCCGCCGTCTCCTACAGTCTGACGATGATCCTCTTTATCCTCGCTAACAAACTGACGACCTCCGCTAATGCCGTGTTCCTTCAGTACACCGAGCCGGTGTTTATCGTGATCCTTGGCAGATGGCTTCTTACCGACGAACGGACGGACTACCTCGACTGGATCGCGATCGCGGGCGTCCTCGGCGGTATGGTCCTGTTTTTCATGGACGGCCTCAGTCTGACGGCGAACCTCGGAAACGTCCTCGCTATCGCCTCCGGCGTAACCTTCGCGCTTACCGCGATATTCATGCGCCGGCAAAAGAACGTCCGCTCGCAGGATTCGTTCATGCTCGCGCACATGATAACCTTCGCTGTCTCGATTCCCTTTATGTTCCACGCGGGACCCCCGTCGGCCACCGGCATGGTCGGACTTGCCCTTCTCGGGGTGTTTCAGATGGGCTTGCCCTCGGTCCTATACGGTCGGGGAATGGCCGGCGTCACGGCGATAAGCGCGGCGCTTATAACGATGATCGAACCGGTAATGAATCCCGTGTGGGTGGCGATATTCCTCAAGGAATATCCCACGCCCCGCGCCCTAATCGGTGGCGCCGTCATACTCATTTGCGTGACGCTGCGAACGGTTTTCAAATCCGCTAAAATACACTAATATAGTTTGATACACTTGGAGGAAATCGTGGCAATTCAAAGAACCTTTGCCATGCTGAAGCCGGGAGTGCTTCAGCGCAGGATAGCGGGAGACGTCATTTCCCGCTTCGAGAAAAAAGGCCTAAAGATCGTCGGCATGAAGATCATGACGATCCCGCCCGTGCTCGCGGCGACGCACTACGCCGAGCACCAGGGAAAGTCGTTCTACGACGAGCTTATATCCTATATCATTTCAGGGCCCGTGCTCGCGATGGCAATCGAGGGCGACGAGGCGATCTCTCTCGTCCGCCGCATTTGCGGGCCGACCGCCGTTTGCGAGTCCCTTCCCGGGACGATACGCGGCGATTATTGCATGCACACGGGAAATAACATTATCCACTCGTCGGATTCCCCGGCGAGCGCCGAGCGCGAGCTCAAGCTGTTCTTTCAGCCGAACGAGATCGTCTCGTGGGAAGACGGCAACGGTCAGTGGTTCTAGGAAAATCGCACATTTTTCGGAGGTAATTCGATGAGTCAGTCAATAGGCGTTATCGGCGCTGGTGCATGGGGTACCGCAATGGCCATTTCCCTCGCGAGGCAGGGGCATTCGGTCGAGCTGTGGGCCATGGAGAAGGAAGTGGTCGACTCGATCAATTCCCGCCACGAAAACGAGAAGTTCCTCCCGGGCTTCAAGACGCCAGACGGACTCGTCGCGTCCTCCGACATTAAGAAAGTCGCGACCGGAAAGCATTTCCTGATACTCGCTAGCCCGTCGCTTTATCTCGCGCGAACCATGCAGGGGCTTCTCGATGTCCCAAACATCAAGGACGGCTCGACCTGCATCGGCGTCCTAACGAAGGGATTCATTCCCTCCCCGAACGGGCCGCGCCTTATCCTCGAGACGCTCGAAAGCGTCCTTCCCCCGGCGTACGCGAAGTCCCTCGTGTATATCGCGGGGCCGAGCCACGCCGAGGAAGTGGCGATGGGGAAGGTAACCGGGCTTATCGCCGCGAGCGAGAGCCCGATGAACTCGATCCGCTTCCGCGAGGTCCTCAAGTCGAAGGGCCTGCTCGTGTTCTCGAGCCTCGACGTCGTGGGCGTACAGGTATGCGCCGCTGCCAAGAACGTGATAGCGATCGCCTTCGGCTGCCTCGCCGCGATCGCGGAAAAATCCGAGGCTTTCGGCGACAATACGGAGTCTCTCCTTTTCGCCGCGGGCCTTAACGAGATCATGACGATCGGGCGCGCGATGGGCGCGACCCATCCCGAGACTTTCACCTCCCTTTCGGGCGTCGGGGACCTCGACGTTACCTGCCGCAGCAAATTCGGCCGTAACCAGCGCTTTGGCCAGGACATCATCAAGAATCACATTCTCGATAGGTTCGCCGACCTCGACGACCTGATCGCGAGGATCTCGGAGATCGGGTACCTTCCCGAGGGCGCCGTCGCGTGCAAATACGTGCAGGAAATCTCCATTGCCCAGGGTATTAAGCTACCGATCTGCAATGGCCTTTTCAAAATACTTAATAAGGAACTCGCGCCGGTTGAGTTCATCGAGCAGATACTTGACGGGGTAGAGATCTAAGCATGCTGGAAAAAGTAACCAACGCCTTTAGCGATATCGTCCGGCGAGTCGCCGGCAAGTCGTCCATTACCGAGAAGAACATCGAGGACGCCGTCGAGGAAATCA
>DAOPXQ010000031.1:0-15411 GCA_035352395.1 Treponemataceae bacterium
TCGGGTTCACGCCGCCGAGCTCGTCGGTGGGCTTCGCCGCGCCGGACATCTGCTGGGAAATGAGGTCCTGGAAGTTGACGCGGCCGCGCTTGAAGCCGGTCGTGTTCACGTTGGAAATATTGTTGCCGATGACGTCCATGCGCGTCTGGTGGTTCTGCATTCCGGACACGCCGGAATAAAGCGATCTCATCATAGTGTGTTGCCCCCGTTGTCCGCGTATACGGTCTTTACCGACGACCAGTCGTACCAGTTTCCGTTAACCATAACCTGGGGATAGTCCCCGCGCGTCGCCGCGCCCACGGTTCCGGAAATCTTGGCCTCGCCCATTTCAATGTCGACGTTCTTGCCGACCGAGCCCGCCGCCTCCGTGCTCGCGAGCAACGAGGTGACCTTCGTGAAGCCGGAGCTCATGTTGGTCATCTGCTCCAGGCTCGAGAATTGGGCCATCTGGGCGATGAACTGGGTATCCTCCATCGGCGCTGTCGGGTCTTGATGACTGAGCTGCGCGACGAGGAGCTGGAGAAAATCATCCTTGCCGAGTTCTTGCTTGGGGGTCCTTCCGTTGACCGCAAGTGTTTTGTTGAAAGAATCAACCTGAAGCTGAGTTTTGGTCTTATCGGCCTGGCTCATCGTGGTGTTCAGCACTGATCCAATGTCCATTGCAACCCCTTATCGCTCTACGCGAATACGTTTATGGCCGAGCTTGCGCCGTAGCGCCAGCCGCCGTTTCGATTATCGGCACGTTCTCCGGCCGACATTACATCGGGGACGGAAGAAGCGTAATACGGCGCCCTAACGGCCGCCTCGGCCTCCCTGCTCTCCGCGTCGGATCCCTGACCCGACCAGGACAGGTCGAAACCGGCGCTCTGGAAGCCGCCGTCGACGAAGGCCTGCGAGAGTCCCTGAAGGTTTTCGTTGAACGCCTCGTATGCCTCTTGCGAGGACACGACGATCTTTCCGGAAATCTTCTTGTCCCCCGAAAGCTCGAGACTGATCTGCACGTTGCCCAGGGACTCGGGATTAAGCGTGAGCCTAATCAGTCCCGCGTTGTTGTCCTTGAGCACGATTTGACCGGTCTTCACGAAATCGGACGCGTTATTCTTCAGTTCCTGCGAGAGCATCGACGCGAAGTTCTGCCCTTCGGCGTCGCGCTTGTCCGCGAGGATACGAGAGCCGCTATCCTGCGCGCCGGAGCCGTTCTCGGCGCCCCTGAACGAGATCGTCATGTCGGCGGCGTTGTCGCCGGCGACGGGCAGCGTCTTGATATGGCTCGTTTCGGGCAAAGCCTCGAAATCCTCTTTACTCCGATTATCCCGGACGCCGATTACGGCCTTTTTGTCCTTTCGATCGGCTTTCTGGGATTGAACGCCGTCCTTGCCGCCCTGTTGGCCGGCGTTGACCCGCTCCGATCCCTTACCGTAAGCGGCCATAAGGTTTTCGAGCCCCGAGTTCTCGCCTGTGTCGCGAGCGTGATCGCCCCGACTCGCGCGAACCGTTTTTTTGCCCGAATTGACCGTTCCGGCGGAGTCTTCGGATACCGCATGGGCGTCGTCTTTCTTTCGCGCCGCGATCGTCGCGTTGGGCGTCTGCAGGGTAGCGGCCATAGCGGCCATACCCGCGAGCGATTCCGTTTCGTCGTCGCGATTAGATGCGAAGCATTTCTGCCGCGGAGTCTTGTGGTGCTTAATCTGATCCGATATGCCCGATCGTTTGTCGGGCCCATGTTTGATGAGGGTGTCCGCTTCACCCGGGGCGTCAAACGCGCCCCCTGCTCCCCTTCCGGCTGCTTTCAGGGCGTTCGCCTTAATGGCGAATTCCCTTCCTTCCTTGGCGCCGGCGATCATTCTTTCGATGATCGCGGGAAATGAATTTCCGTTTCGCGCAGTTTCGGCTCCCGTCTTTCTGCCCAGGACGGACTTTATGCCGGCGCTTCCATGCGCGTTTCCGCGCGCGGATCCCGTAGCCCGTACCAGTGCGTCAAGCGAATGCGTCACGTACGTAAACCTTTGCCCGTCCACTCGAACTAATTCCCACAGGATTGACAGGGGCGGGCTTTCGCTCGCGGTCACGTAAACCGACCGTTCGCGACGCGTCCTTACCGGGGAATATCCACTTACCCTTCAAGTATCGAGAGAAAGACGGTTGGTATTGAACCTTTTATTCGCGCCGAGGCAAAAAAAAGGACCGTCTCTGAGGAGACGGCCTTTTAATCATTGCTTTGCGGCGATTAAGGGTAAGTCGAGGGTTTATTCGCCATTTTACGCTGGATCTCGGCGGCCCGCTCGGGGGGCATTAGCGAGAACCAATAGGCGACGGAAGAGTTTTGCCCTTCTTTTTCGGCGTTCGTTTCCACGGTTCTCAGGATGTCGATGACATCCTGATCGTCCATGGCAAGGAGGTTGTCGACCGCTTTCTTGGGCGGCATACCGTTCATGTACTGGGCGATCTTGTTGATGTTCGCCGCCCGATCCTCGGTCTGCTTGATCATCTCGTTAAAGGATCGCTCGCGTTCCTCGACGGAGGCGAGGCGGTCGTCGAGCTCCTGCGCCTTCTGGGTGATCTCGCCGTCCTTACGGTCGATATCGCCCTCGCGCTGGTCGAGTTCCTGCGACCTGAGGTCGATCGCCTCGAGTCGCTTGGCTATGCGGTCCGCGTCCAGGTCCCCGTCTTCCATCGGCAGGGTCGATATACCGGCCCTGGGAGTCTTCCCGAACAGCTTATATATCGGCGAGAAGAACTGCCTTGACTGGATAAGGCCGAGATAGTCGAACCAGAGGATCCCCCCGGCCAATAGAAGGAGTATCAATATCAGAAGAACAACGACTCGACCAATTGTACCGCGACCAGCCACGGCGTCCCCCTTAAGCGGATAACACGAATTTGCGCTTACGCGATTATACCCTCAAGAACCGCGCGCGCACAAGTGCGAAGTTCCGCGCCTATTCTTTCTGGACGAAGGTATACGCCTGCCCCGTCTTGCCCGCCCTTCCCGTTCGCCCGATGCGATGTACGTAATCGTCGTAGGTATTGGGCTGCGAGAAATTGATGACGTGCGTGACGTCCGAGACGTCGAGTCCGCGGGCCGCGACGTCGGTCGCGACGAGGATATCTATCTCGCCGGACTTAAGCCGCGCGATGGCGCGCGAGCGCTGGGCTTGGCTTTTGTCGCCGTGAATGCGGTCGACCTTGAAGCCTCGCGCGGCGAGTTCCTTACCGAGCCGCTCCACGAGCCGCTTGGTGTCGTCGAATATGATCGTCTTGCCCCGGTCGCCCTTGATTAAAAGCTCATGGAGCCGCTCGATCTTGTCGTCCTTGTCCCTGTACCAGATGACGTTCTGGTCGACGGAGTCCGCCGTGACGCTCGTGCGGGTCGAGACGCGCTCGGCGTTATGCGAGAACCGTCCGATCAGCGCCTCGATCTCCGGCTCCATGGTCGCGCTGAAGAACAGCGACTGACGCTTGGGGTTTACCTTGGAGAGGATCGCGGTAATGTCGCGGATAAATCCCATGTCGAGCATGCGGTCTACCTCGTCGAGTACGACGCGGTTAAAGCGCGAAAGGTCGATGGTTCCCTGACCGATGTGGTCCTTAATGCGTCCCGGGGTGCCGACGACGATGCGGGGAAACTGCTTGAGGGTCTTGATCTGGGGATTGATCGATACGCCGCCGATAATCAGCGCGATCTTGAACCCAAGGCCCTTGGAGAACGAAAGCATCTCCTCGACGATCTGCTGGGCGAGCTCGCGCGTGGGCGCGAGGACCAGCATGCGGTTATCCATGTTCGTCACGAGGTCATGGATGAGCGGAACGGCGAAGGCCGCGGTTTTACCCGTGCCGGTATTCGCGATGCCGACTACGTCCTTGCCCTCGAGGACCAATTTGATGGTTTGGTCCTGAATCGGGGTCGGGGTTTCATAGCCCTTGGCGAGGAGGTTGGCGATGATCTTCTTGTGAACCTGAAAATCCTCGAACCTGTTCTGCGGGATATACTCTTCCTGCTCGACGGCGACCGCCCCGCGGATGAACTTATTCGGGTCGATGTACTGCTTTACTCGTCCGCCGCGGCCATTGGAGGCCAGAGGCCGATCGACAACGATGCGGCCACGCGAGCCACGACCGCGGGTATCAGCGCTTCTGGAAGGCCGTTCGCGGTCGGAGCGCTCGCGGTCAGGCCGATCACTGGAAATACGCTCCCGGGGCGAACGTTCGGCGCGCGACGGTTCGACGCGCGACGGTTCGACGCGCGACGATCTGGCGCTCGACTGTTCGCCGGAAGGACGCTCGCGGAAATTGGTATCGCGAGATCCTTGCCCGCGAGAGTATTGTCCTCGTCCCCCCGGGGCGCTGCGAGTCGACGGGCGCTGCGAGCCGCGCTGATGAGGCTGTATGGCCCCTCGAGCCGCGCGCTCGGCGGCTTCCCAGGCGGCCGCGTCGTCGATTACCGAATCCGACGAATCATACGATGAAGATGCCTTCTTGTACGCGCGCTCATCCATTGTGGAAAGATCCTGTTCGGGACGGGCAGCTCTTCTTGACGCGCCCTGTTGGCGCCCGCGGGCAGGCGCTCCGCCTTTTCCCGCAACCGCGGATACTGCGTTGGCGATTTCTTTCTGGATGGCCGAACGATCGTCGCGGTTGGATTGCGTCCCGTTCGAACGGGACTGGGGGCGGCTATTGCGCTCACCGGTACCTGTACCGGGCCGCCTGCCGCTGTTTCTGTCTGATTGCATGAAAATCCTTTTCCGTATTACGGAAGTACATGATAAAATCCAACAGATCTTACCATTTTTCGCGGGATAGTGTCATCTGGTTGCATACGCTATCAGTGTAATACCCCGCGAAATAAGCACATCAAAGCGTCAAACTGACCTTTTCATGCTTTTTATGAAATGATTTGAGAGCGTCCTTACCGCCATACGCGAGAATAAGGTCAAGATTCCCGTTTTTAACGAACGCGGAGGAAGGAATGGCAAACTCAAGAACCGTCTTGCCGCCCGTCTCTTTGACCGCTTGCGTTATCAATATCTTCGTCGCGTTGGGCTTATGCCCATGTCCTTTGCCCGTTTCCTCGGAAATGACGGTAGAGCCCGAACTATCCGAACCGAGCACGATGAAGGACCCATCCATCTTTTTGCTCCCAAGACCGACGGAGGCCCAACCGGTGGAAGGAACCTCTAGCGCGACGTAGAGCGTTTTACCGTCATCGCCGAGGGTGACGCCGAGATTCATCCCGCCATACGCGCCGTTAATTTTATATTCATTTGCCGAGAGCGACCCGTCAGGGACGGGAAGCGATACAGGCGCTTGCTGCGCGGAGATCCCCACGATGGCGAAAAGCGCAAGCATGGAGACCGTAAACCCTTTTGCTTTCATAATTCACTCCTTCATCGTCGTTTTATCCGATAGCGGATATACAAAACTATCGAGAGACCCGTCATTCCCATAAGCCATATTGCGCCGACGGGATTGACGGAAAAATCCGAGGTTGAGGCGAGTAATGCATGGATGGCGATCGCGATCGCGATAAGCGCAAAGAGGCCATGAACGACACGCGCGACCGGATACGTAAGGCCAAGGCGCAAAGTCACCCACTTTTTTAAGCGAGCAAGCGGTTTAATCCGCATCCATACCGTGTTGGCCATAAAAAGCACGGTAAAAACCATCAGCGTCGCCAATAAAATGAGGGAAGCGATCCCTATTCTGGCCTGCGCGGTTTCTTCGCTGAACCCGTTCGCTTCTTTCAGTATGGGATGCAGTACCGCGAGGGTTAGTATCGCGATGGGTAGCGTCGCGTGCAGTTTGGAGACGAATTTGGCTCCAAAGGCGTTTACTAAGCCAGCGGGACGCGTGGCGACGATTATCTGGTCGCATATCAGGATATACGCCGTAATTGCCGCGATTATCGCGAGGGTATAGCCGTCAAACCCGCTAGCCGCGACGGAAAGATACAAAGCAAGGGGAACGCCGAGACTCGCGGCGAAAAGAACGATCCAAAACGTCTTTTTCATTCCATTCCTATCCTTATATAAGTTTAATATAACCCTTTTGATGGAATAAGGCTCGCTTTTCTGCTATACTCGCCTTCCCATGACATTCGATTACGAGGCCGAGCTCAATCCCGAGCAATATAAGGCCGTTTCTTCCATAGATGGACCAGTTCTCATCATCGCCGGCGCCGGTTCGGGCAAGACCCGGGTTATTACCTTTCGCATGGCCTACATGCTCGACAAGGGCATCCCGCAATCGCAGATCCTCGCCCTTACGTTCACGAACAAGGCGTCGAGGGAGATGGCTGCACGCGTCAAGGAGCTCACCGGAAAAAAGCTCCAGATGCTCACCGTGAGCACTTTTCACGCTTTTGGGGTTAAAATCCTCCGCGAGGACATCCAGCGACTCGGTTGGCGCGAAAATTTCAGCATTTACGACGAGGTTGACAGGAACCAACTTATCAAGGAAACAGGGCGCGAACTCGGCTTTACCGCCGATACGCTCGACGTATACGCCATCGGCAATCTCTTCTCGCAGATCAAAACCGGCATGAAGCATTGGGGCGACCACGCAAACGACCAGTACGAGAAGCTCTACGAAGAATACCAGTCGGGGCTCAAACTATATAACGCGGTGGACTTCGACGACCTTATCATCCTGCCGATCAAGCTGTTTCGCGAGCATCCGGACGTCCTCGCAAAATACAAGGACCGCTATAAATACGTCATGGTCGACGAATTCCAGGACACAAGCCTCCAGCAATACCAGTTTATGCACGCAATCGCCGACCGGAACGTCTGCGTCGTCGGCGACGACGATCAGTCGATTTACTCCTGGCGCGGCGCAAACTACGAAAACATTGTAACGTTCGAGCGCGACTTCCCCGGCCTCAAGGAAATTAAACTCGAGCAAAATTACCGCTCGACCGGGACCATCCTCGCCGCGGCGAACGGCGTTATCGCGCACAACACGAACAGGAAGGAGAAATCCCTGTGGTCGGGCAACGAATCCGGCAAACCGATCGAGATCTACATCCCGGAAAATGAGGCGGACGAGGCGGACTTCGTCGCGGAAACCATCCAGACCATACGCATGAACGAAAAACGAAGCTACGCGGACTTCGGCGTCCTCATCCGCGCGAACACCCTCTCTCGCGCGGTCGAGGAGGCGTTCCTCGAGGCGAATATCCCGTACGTCATGTCGGGCGGCACAAGTTTCTTCCAGCGAAAAGAAATCAAGGACGTCATCAGCTACCTCCGCGTCATCGCCAATCCCGACGACGACATCAACCTACTCCGAATCATCAACACCCCGAGACGCAGCCTCGGGCGCAAAACTATCGAGGACATATCGGCGGTGGCTAACGCGATGAAATGCTCACTGTGGGTAGCCATTGAATCGCTTATCGCAATCCCCGAGTTCACGCTCGGCGGCCCCGAAACGATCCCCGGCGCCCTGACCGAAAAGTCGCGCGTCGATCTTGAGACCTTCGTGAATTTCATCAACGAGCATCGATCCACGATGCTTTCGGGTAAGGATCTTTCAAACAAGGTCAAGAAAATGGTCGACGAGATCGATTACTGGAGCTACCTCGTGCAGGAGTACCAGAAGAACGAAAAGGCCGCACGCTATAAATTCCTGAACATCGACAGCCTGATAAACTCGATTTCGACCTGGGAGAAAGATCCCGACAATCTCAAGAAGTCACTGTACGATTACCTTAACCGAATCACGCTGATAACGCGGGACGACATGGAGGATGAAGAAGACAAGGGAAAGGTCAACCTGATGACGATACACGCGTCGAAGGGCCTGGAGTTTCCCGTGGTCTTCATTATCGGCGCGGAGGATGGAATAATTCCGCATGCGCGCAGCATGGAAGAGGGAGAAGGCAGCGTCGAGGAGGAGCGGCGGCTATTTTACGTCGCGATCACGCGCGCAAGGGACAAACTCTTCATCTCGAGCTGCCAAAGGCGACGCAAGATGGGAGGCGTAGTTGAGTGTACACCCTCGCCTTTTCTTCAGGAAATCCCGGAAAGCCTCGTCGAGTACCACGAACCACAGGCGCCCGTCGAGACCGATAACGCGCTCGACATACTCGCCCAAATGAAGGCGAAGTTTACGATATAAAATCATGCGGACGGCTTATTAAGGAGCGATGCCATGGACCGAGAAAGCGACGAAACGGTACTTACCCTGCCCGACGGCGCGATAGCGCGCGCATTCACCCTCGCGAGCGCTCAATTCAGGCGCGATGACCTCGCACGTATCGCCGGCGGCGAGGATCCCGCGCCTTTTCCCATGCCCGCGGGCATCGAGCCCGTATGGGGCCTTTTTTACGCATGCGACGACCGCTCGGGGTTTTACGTGCATCCGTATCAATCCCAACTTGACCAGCTTTTTCGCGGCCCCAACGCGCGCGCGCTAACCGACATAGACCTTCGCTTTCCGCATGGAGAAACTCTGAGTCTCGAAATTAAACGGGATAAGCCAAGGCGTACGTCGCTCGGCAGGTTCTTCGCGCGCATTTCCGCGAAACCGCGAGCGAAGTTAACCATAAAGTGGAAGGTAGACGGGAACGAAAGATCGATCGTCATGTTCGCGCTGAGGGATACCGATGCGGTTATTGAGGCGCTTCGCGCGAAGATCGGGATATCCGAACTATTCCAATGAAAACGAGAGCTTGCCCTTCCGCGAGACGCGAAGGGAGTATTCCGCGTTAGGCTCGTAGGAACGAACGCGGACGACCTCGTGCGGGAGCCTTCCGAGAAAGCGAGGAATCCAGCGCTCGGTCTTGACGAGCGCGAAAAGCCTACGCAGCGACGCGCGCTCGCCGGCCGAGAGCCGCGTCGATTCATAGAGGGCAGGCATGCCGCCCAAATCGTAGTAATGGATAAGGTCCACGCCGGAGCCGGGATCGGTCTCGTCGGTATACAGCCGATAGGGAAACGCGAGCCATCCCGAGCCCGTCGCGACCATCACGCAGTCAAGGTTTAGCTCCCAGCCTTCCCACGAGCGCTCTATGATCGCCGCTACGTCCCCGTCCGCCGTCCCTATGCGCAGTTGGGCGCTGAGGGTATCGGTGCCGCGCCCGAATACGGTCAGGGTAACGGGCGCGTTTTGTCCCGAGAAGGAAACGCGCGAAAGGGATTTGCCCATGGACATGGTCCATACGGCGAAGAGAATGAAGCAAACCACGAGAATCGCGGCTATGGTTCCCGCCGCGATGGACGATACCAGCATCGTTTTCCCGATCGGTTTTCCTTTCAATCTTACCCCTTTCGCAATACCGAATATATCTCTATAAGCGTATTGAGCGGATACCGGCCCCTATTGGCGGGACTCGTGGACGGAAGCATGATCGAGTCGATGCCAATCTGATGTCTGCACAGTTTCTTGTATAAATAATCGGCTTTCTCACCGGTAGTATAGACCGTTTTAATCGAGGACGCGGATAATATCGCGCTAAAATCGTTCGCGACGGGCTTTTTTATCGAGGAATCCTCGGCGCCTTCCATCTCGCAGCTCGCGAGCACGTCCCACAGCGCGATCCCGTGCGATAGCACCAAGCGTTTCTTTTGGTCGATCGTGTATGGCAGGGGCTCGTCGAACACCGCCGACAGCACTTGCCAAAAGCGGTTTTGCGGGTGCGAATAATAAAAACCGACCTCACGCGACGCCGGCGAGGGCATCGTGCCCAAAACGAGAATCTCGCTGGAGCCGTCGAATACCGGGTCAATCCCGTGCTGCACCATTTGTCTTGCGCTCATATCCCTAGCTCCATTTGCGCCTGCTTGGCGCCGTTTTGGCCCGATGCCTTACCCGAAACTATATCAAGAAACTTCTTTTCGTCGATTATCGCGACGCCAAGCTCGCGTGCCTTCGCGTTTTTGGAGGAACCGGACTCGGGCGTATTCGTTACGAGAAACGAAAGCCCCTTAACCACCGATGATTTTGCCTGTCCGCCGAGCGACTTTACGAGAGCCTCCGCCTGAGGCCGCTTCATCGACTCAAGCTCTCCCGTAAAGCAAAAGCTCTTACCCTCAAGCGGCCCGCCCGCGACGGGCGGCGCGATTTCCACCGCGCCCGACGCGAGGAGTCTATCCATTTCGACGCGCGTGGACTCAAGGCCGTCCTTCAGCGTCTTGGCGAGAATGGCGCCAAATTGATAGACGCCCGCGATCTCGGCCTCGTCAGCGGCGCGAAGCTTGTCCAGTGTGTCGAAGCCCGCGGCCACGAGTTTATCCACGAGCTGCGCGCCGATCCCCTCGATGTCGAACCCCGCGACGAACGAGGCGAGGGATACGAGGTTCTTTGACTGAAGCGAGCGAATGACCTTCGCGGCGCTGAGGCTGCCCATGCGGTCAAGCGCGGCGAGTTCGTCGACGGTCAGGGTATAAAGGTCCGGTATCGAGCGCACCCTACCCGACTCATAAAGGCGCCTGATCAGGTTCTCGCCGAACTCGCGTACGTCGAGTACCGTTATCCATTTTTCCAGGCGATGGTGGATGAGCTTGGGGCATACGGGATTCGGGCAATAAAGCCGCGTGCCGCCGTCGACGAGAGCGGCGCCGCACGTGCCGCATTTTTGCGGCTGGGGAATGTCCGTCGCGCCCAGGGGGTTTTCCACGAGCGCCTCGATCTTGGGGATGATCTCGCCGCGCTTGGTGACTACGACGCGGCTTCCGATCTTGAGGCCCATCGAGGCGATCATGTTGGGATTCGCGAGGTTCGCGCGCTGCACGGTAGTGCCCGCGAGCTTTACGGGATCGATCTTCGCGATCGGGGTGTACGTCGCGCCCGATTCGCTCCACTCCACCTCGCGAAGAACCGTGACGGCCTCCTCCAGGCTAAACTTGAATGCTATCTGCTTTTCGGGCCGCGATCGCGAAAGGTCGGATGGGTCGATTTCGCGGCCCTTAATCACGAGACCGTCGATGTCGTATTCCAGCGAGGGACGCGCGTCCATGACGCGCGCGCGATAGTCGATTACGGCCTGAGCCCCTTCGCAGGTATGCATGGGAACGGTAATGAAGCCCGACGCGGTAAGCCATTCGATCTTCGACTCTTCGTCGGCGAACGGGAAATCGCCCGCGAACGGGTTTCCCCTCGTGCCCGGGACCGCGTCGTAGCAAATCACCACGAGGTTCTCGCAGCCATCGCCGTCCTTGCGCTTCATGAGCCCGTTGGCGGCGTTCCGGCAATTAGCCTTGTCGGGAAACTTCTCGGCGAGGACGGCGCGCGTCATGATTACCTCTCCGCGCACGCCGCCGGTGAAAGGACTCTTGCCTTTCGGTCCCGAGGCTCCCTTCAGGCGATCCACCACGCCGCGCATTCGGCGGGCGTTGGCCGTGATGTCGTCGCCGATCTTTCCGTCGCCGCGGGTTACCGCGCGCGCGAGCGCTCCGTCCTCGTACTGCATCTCGAGGCTCGCGCCATCCAGTTTGTACTGCACGAGGAACTCGGAAAAGGACATCTTAGCCGCCCAGGCGAGAAACTCGTCCGGGTTCGCGGCCTTTTCCTGGCTTCCCATGGGAACGACGTGATGTTCCTTCGCGAAGCCGTCGTTAAGCTCGGAGTTGATCGTGGAAAAAAGCTCGTTGCCGGGATCGATGGATTTCAGCTCATCCCACAGGAGGTCGAAATCCGCGTCGGAAATCTCGGGGCGGGCGTTATAGTAGAGGTCCTGATGATGACGGATAAGGGCTTCAAGTTCCCGTATCCTCGTTTTTTTGGCGGGAGCCGGCATTGGATCACTCCTCGCTTTTAATCTTGCGGAACATCAGCTCGCAAATAGCGTGATTCGCCAATTTTCCCTTTTCCTCGAAACGCGTCTCGGGCCGCCAAGTTTGCCGCGGCGCGAACCCCTCGTACTCGCTCTCGAGCCCGGGCGTCGCCGCGAGCTCCGCGAGGGCTGCCTCGCCATAAGGTACCCAGTCGGTTGCCATATACACATACCCGCCGGGCGCCAGTTTCCTGCAAAAAAGGTCGGTGCGCGGACGTTGGACAAGCCGTCGCTTATGATGCTTTTTCTTGGGCCAAGGATCCGGAAAGAAGATATGGAAAGCCGAGACGGAACCGTCCGGCACCATGTATTCAAGTACCTCAAGCGCGTCATACTCGATGATGCGCACGTTCGAGAGGCCCCGTTTATCGATTTCGCCGAGCAGACGCCCAACGCCAGCGCGGTGAACTTCCAGGCCAAGGTAATTTTTATCCGGATTCTCGGCGGCGATGATGGCAGTCGCCTTTCCCATGCCGAAACCGATTTCCACGGTAACGGGATTGGTGTTCTCGAAAAGGTCGGTAAAATTGAGTATTCGCCGCTCGAACGGCAGGCACCATCGCGCCGAATGGACGGTATAATCCCGTTTTTGGGCCTCGGTCATGCGTCCGGCCCTTAGTACGTAGGTGTGAATGCCGCGTAAATGGGCGTCGCCCGTCTGTATTTCGTTTTCCATAAGAACGTTATTCAGTTTACCTCAAATCGACCGGGGTCAACAATACCCCGGCGGTACCCGCTATGTTTTCGGTATAGCACTGCACGGCGACGGCCTGCATCGCCATCATCTGCAGCGACTCGATCGACCCCTCGGTTTGTTGGCCCGTGCCGTCCGGTACCTTCCATGATTGTAATACCCCTGATTTGCCGTCCAACAGGAAAAGCCAAGTTCTGACGAAGTCGCCGCAATCCGGGTTCTTTTCCACAACCCAGTTACTCCCGTTAACCCTGAACGTGACGGGCGCGCGTGCCGGGAATCGCGGGGGTATGAGCTCGATCGCGCGAATGGTTTCATTGCCCGCGAGGTCGTTGTACGTGACGGTATACGAACCCGACGGCAATTGCCCGTCGCCGGGCCCCGAGATCGCGTTGGTGCCGATCCATCGGTCCTTGCCCTTAATGGAAACCATGGCGTTTTCGATATTGATCGACCAGGTAAGCCCGCTTTCGCCGTGGACGAGATCGATTGAGCCAAAGTCCGCGTCGCCGTCGTCGTCTCGCGGCAGCACGAACAGCGACAGGCGCTCCGCGAAGGTTCCGGCGGGACCCTGCACGCGCAGGAGTTTCGCGTCGCAGGCGATGATGCTGGGCTTTGCTTGCACGCAGCCCGAGAGGAAAGCCGCGCAACAGGCGAAAGCGATCGCGCCAAGGCGCGCGAATGTGTTTAAACTACGCATCGCGATCTCAGAAAATGAAGGAGAGGTTGATGACCGTAAGGTCTGAGTCCCGGAACTGGTTCGCGGTCGACTCGAATTTCACGTTGACTTTCTCGCAGGCCTCGCTGAGGTACGAGAGGTAGTACATGCCGAGGTTGGTATCTTCCTCGCCCTCGGGAATTTCCTTGTAGAAATCGATCAGGGATTTTTTCTTGAGGTCGGCGTTCTTTTTGTCGTTGATGTTCTCGCGCACGCTTTCCGACTGGTCGTCCTTGTTATAGAGCGTCACCTGCAGCTTTCCCTGAGTTCCGATGGACGTGCTTCCGCCGCCGAGTTTCCACGAGAGGAATACGAGTTCGTGCTTTCGTTCCAGTTCGGCGATGACCTTTTTGCGGATATTCGGGTCGAACATGACGGTGTTAGGGTCCACCGAGCCCTTGTACATGTTCTTGACCTCCTTGCGGAGATTGGTGTTCTCGGCGTTGATGACGAGTTCCATGAGCATGAGCGAGATGTATTCCGCGATCTTCGCCTTGTCCATATACTCGGTCAGACTCGAGCGGATCGTCCTCAGGATCGAGTCGAATCCGTCGGCGTCCTTGAACTTGGTGATGATGAACCAGGTGAAGGGCCGAAGGTTGTTCATGAATTTCTCGCTGAGGAGCAATTGGATGTTCTTTTCCTCCGGCAGGAGCGAGGTGTTTTTATTGATGAAGGTATACAGGGGCGAGAGTATTTCCTGTTTCGCGGCGAAAATAATCTGCTCGTTCTTCTTGAGGACGGTGCGGAGGAAGTTCTCGTTAATGTGCGTCTTCTCGTCTATGATGTTCGCGGGGTTCAGCCGGTTCCATTTCTTAATGACGTCGGAACTCAATATCTGGTGGAAAATATAGGAATCGTACTGACGATAGAGAACGGAATAGACGATGAGCTTCGAGAGGTCCATGGTTTCCTGGCGGGAGGAAACGAATTCGGGCTTGGAAATCTCTATTTTTGAGATATAGTCGATCAGCAGAAGCCGCTGAATGGTCGCTGGGGTAAAATCGTCAAGCGAAATGCCATACTCCTCGACGTTATCGGCGAGCTTGAATTTGAGGAGTTTTTTCTTTTGTTTGATAAAGAACGTCGAGCCTTCTTGGGTCAGGATGATCTTTAATGGCAGGGTTAATACTGTTTTTTTCTCGCCAGCAGCCATGCATCCCCCCGTAGCTTCAATAGGCAGGTTTGAGTATATACCAGATCATTTTTTTTGTACACGCTTAATCTATCGGCATCTCGCCGGGGCGACTATACTTGACTCCATTCGTTTACTCGCCCTATTCTAGTAAAATGAGTCGTTGGCGCCTTCCTTCATTATTATTACTCCTTGCCGCGGCGTCTTTTCCCGGGTTTACCGCCGATTTCTCGATAAGTTCATTCGGCCCGGAGTCCTCGAACGCCATCCTCTTCGTGGCGGAGGACACCCCTCATTCAAGCGCGCGAGTCAGTCTTGACGTGCTTGGCGCGTATCTTTCGGCGCACGAACCCGCGAGCCGCGTTTCCATCGCCCTGCTTCCGCCCGAAGGCATGGCTTCCGATCAGAAGAAGCTTCTCGCATTTTTGGAGAGTTTGGACGGTACGGACATAACGGTCGTCGCGCTCGCGCCGGGTAAACACGGCTCCATTCGCGTCCATGCCGGAGCCGGCGGAAAGGCCTGCCCGAAATGGCTCCTCGCGTCCGTCGCCCATTCCCTGAACGAAAGCAAATTGCCCTGGAATTTCGCCGAAAAACGATTGCCCCTGTATCGTCTTGGGTGGGTGCGGGGAAACCCGCTTTTAGCGCGGTTTCTGGAACGCGACATACCGGCGATCCTACTCGAGACCGACGCAGACGTCTCGGCGCTTTTCGGGATACTCCCGGCGTCCGTCGCGCGGACGCGCGTACCTGAAAACGACCGACATTACATAATCCTCGGCGAAGGCGAATCGGTCAGGCTGGTCGGCGAGGGACTTATCGCGACCGCGATGGTCGTCGCCTCGGCGATCATCCTGTTCTTCCTGTTTTTCTTCAGTTTCCTTTTCGGGAAAAAAAGCGATCAACGCCTGCGGGACCTGTTGCGCGTTTGGTGGTTGCCTTTTCTTTATTGCGGGATGAACCTCCTTGCGCTTTTCGGGTCGCAGTCGCTTGCCGCCTTGCTTTGCCGCGTGAGGTTCGGGACGGAACGTTCCTGGGCGCTCATCCCTCAATTTGCCTTCGCCGCGAAACTCCTCATCGCGTGGTTCGCC
>DAOPXQ010000032.1:0-15025 GCA_035352395.1 Treponemataceae bacterium
GGCGTGTACTCGTTCTGCATGTGCCCCGGCGGGCTCATCGTTCCCTCGGCGACGGAGGATTCGGGGATCGTCATCAACGGGATGTCACCGTCCAGCCGCAACACGCGCTGGTCGAACGCGGCAATCGTCGTGGAGACGAGGCCAGAGGACGTCCCCGCGGAATTTAGAAAGCTCCGCGACGGCCAAGACGATGCGCTCGCGGGACTCAGATTCCGAACGTGGGTCGAGGAAGAGGCGAAAAAGCAAGGCGATGGGCAAAAGGCTCCCGCGCAAAGACTCGAGGATTTTCTGGCAGGGAAGGACTCCACAACGCTACCCGAATGTTCCTATAGTCCCGGCATCGTCGCGTCTCGCCTTGACCGATGGCTACCCGAGCAGATTCGGGATCGGCTCGCGGAGGCCTTCGTGGATTTCGATAAGAACATGAAGGGATTCGTCTGCAAGGAAGCGGTACTCGTGGCGCCCGAGACAAGAACCTCGTCGCCGGTGCGAATCCTCCGCGACCCAAAGACCCTGGAAAGCCCAGCGATCGCGGGACTATATCCGGCGGGCGAGGGAGCGGGTTACGCGGGCGGCATCGTGTCGTCGGCGATGGACGGGGAGCGATGCGCGGACGCGATCGTCGCGACGTTTGCGGCGCGGCGGGAATAGCGGCCTTTAGCCGATGAGCGGGGCGGGCTCGCCGAGGTAGTATCCCTGCAGGAAGTCGATCTTCATGTTTCTGAGGGAATCGAACACTTCCTTGCTCTCCACGTACTCGGCGACCGTCTTCTTGTTCGACTTCTCGCAGAACTGAACGATTCCCTCGACGAGGATCTTCGCGTTCTCGTCGCGGTGGATCTTCCGTATGAGCGAGCCGTCGATCTTTACGATGTCGATCGGCAGATTGATCAGGCTGCAGTAGTTCGAGTAGCCGGTGCCGAAGTCGTCGATGGCGATCTTAAAGCCGTAACGGGAAATGTAATCGATAAACCATAGGCACTTGTCGAGCTCGACGAGCTCGTCGCTCTCGAGGATCTCGAAAATGATCCTGCCCTTCCTGTCCTTGATCTTCCCGGCCACCTCTTCGACGAGCAGGATGAACTCCGGCCGCACGATATCGTGAATGGCGATGTTGATCGATATATCGACGTCGTGCTCCAGGATCATCTCCACGGACCTGCGAATGATGAACTCGGTTATGTACTGATAGAAACCGGTGGACTTCGCGACCTCGAGATACGGGAAGATCGACGAGTAGCCGCCGTCCTGCCTGCGCACGCGGAGCAGGGCCTCGTACCAGGCGACCTCGGATCCCGCGCCGTTGAACACGGGCTGGAACACCGCGAGGAAGGAGTCGTTCTCGCGGTTCGAGACGAGCTCGGTAAACTTCATCACGTAGTCGTACGCGTTTTCCCTGACGCCCGAGTCGTTCTCGAATATCGTGATGGCGGAGTGACCGCGCTCGCCCTTTTTAAGCGCGATGTCCGCGCGCGAGAACGGGTTGCCGGAGTCCGCCGGGGTTACCATCGTCGCGCCGACGCGATACACGAGGCTGATGCGGTCGCGCTCCCAGGGAAGAGACTCCACCTCGAGGGAATTCACGAGGTCGTTTAGGTACTGGGCGAACTCCGGGATCGAGCCGCCCGATGGGCTATCCACGAGGATGCCGTACTCGTTGTGCTTGAGCTGATAGGTCTTGTAGCCGAATTTCGACTCGTACTTAACGAGCTTTCGCGACGCGAACTGCGAGATGGTATCGGAGAATTCATAGCCGAAAAGCGCGACGAGATTGCTGAAGTTCTCGATCTTCAGGATGGCGACGTAGTACGTGCCGTCCTTTCGCATCGAGTGGAGCATCACGTCCTTGCCCGGAAGCCCCGTTACCTCGTCGAACACGAACCGGTCCGCGAGCCGCTCGATGACGGTCTCCTGCCGGCGCTCCGTCACGAACGCGAACGCGAACACGACGACGAAGGCGAAGACTGCCCCGACGAAATCGATGAATTCCAGGGGAGCCGGCGAAAAGGGAAGGATACGCGCGCCGCGCACGGCGGCGAAGGCCGCAAACGAAAGCGCGTACGAAACGGACCATACGGTTCCCTGCCGGGTTCCGCGCAGATGCATGGCGTACACGGGATATATCGCGAGAACGGGAAAGAAAAGAAGGTGCTCGCAGGGGAGCAGCATGGAGACGCAAAGCCCGACGAACGGGGCCGCAAGGGAAAAGAGTATCACGTCCCGAAGGTTTCGGGCGCGAACGAGCATGACGAGCGCGGCCGCGATAAGACACGAATACAGCCCATAGGAAACGAGGTATTGGTAACGGCCAATAAAGACCGCGTAACCGGATAGGACGGCGAACAGAGCGAGCGCGACGACAAGCGTAAGTAAAAGGAGATTTCGTTTATAGCTGCGGTTCTCGGTATGTATGGCCTGGTACCAGGAAGTGCTCCGATACTCAAAGCCCTCGAGCCCCGATCTGATGAATTTCTTGTCGAGCATAGTTCATAGATAGTACAGGGCTACAATTTCACTTGTCAATTCTTTTCCTATTAAGCAACGTAAAACGATTGTTGCTGAAAGATATCAATCCCTCGTCCTTCATCTCCCCCAAAACGCGGGAAAGCGCGCTCCGGTCGACGCATAGGTAGTCCGCCATGGCTTCCCGGGAGAATCGCGCGTCGAAACTTCCGTCCGAGGAAACGCCGACGCGCTGCCGTTCGGCGTCAAGAAACGCGAGCGCCTTATCCCGAATGGTTCGCTTCGCGAGTATGCCGATCCGTTCGTTCAGCATCAGATTCCTCCGTGAAACGAGCGCGACGAGATTCTCGATCAGGGAACCGTGACTGACGCAGGCCGAAGCGCACGGGTGAACGATTTTCTCGTAAGGGATTGCGAGGATGGCGGAATCCTGAACGGCGACCGCCGAGACGGGACTGACGGAAGCCCCCGCGCACACGAAACTTTCGGCGAAGCTCGAGCCAGTCTCCAGCGCGGCGAGTATTACCCTATTTCCGGAAACGTCGAAACGCTCAACCTGCACCCGGCCGGAAAGCACGATCGCGATGTAATTCACCCGATCGCCCTCGTGAAAGGCGTATTCGCCCTTCTTCAGACGGCGAGTTATCGCGCCAAAGCAATCGAGCATTCGGGGTATAACCTTAGGCTCCAAACCGGCAAAAAGCTCTACGTTTCCGGGTATCGTCATCTTCCGCTCCTCGACGTTGCATTTGCAACGGCATCTTTCTCACAAGATAGTATATTCAAGACAGGAATTGCAAGGAGAAAGACGTGAAAAGACAGATCATCAAGATAGACGCGGATAAGTGCAGCGGATGCGGGCTCTGCGTCAGCGCATGCCACGAGGGAGCGATCGAGCTCGTCGACGGCAAGGCGAGGCTCACGCGGGACGACTATTGCGACGGGCTCGGGAATTGCCTGCCCGCCTGCCCGACCGGCGCGATAACCTTCGAGGAGCGCGAGGCCGCCGCCTACGACGAGGCTGCGGTACTCGCGAAAAAGGCGCGCGAGGAAGATTCGCGCGAGGATAAGTCGCACGCGGAGACCGCGCACGCCCAAGAAAAACCCCTTGCGTGCGGATGCCCCGGAACGGCGTCAAAAACCTTCGTCCGGCACTCAGGCCCGGCGCATGGCGGCGCCATGGCGGGAAGCGCGGCGGCGAACGCCGCGAGACCCGTCGCGGGTTCCGCGCAGTCCGAGCTGAGCCAATGGCCGGTACAGATCAAGCTCGTGCCCGTTAACGCCAGCTACTTCGACGGCGCTCACCTCTTGGTCGCGGCCGACTGCGCGGCATACGCGTACGCGGGCTTCCACGAGGATTTTATCCGCGGGAAGATCACGCTGATCGGCTGCCCAAAGCTCGATGAGGGCGACTACACCGAAAAGCTCACCGCCATCCTTTCGCAAAACGATATCAAGAGCCTGACCGTCGTGCGCATGGAGGTGCCGTGCTGCGGCGGCCTCGCCCACGCCGCGACCGAGGCGCTCCGCGCTAGCGGGAAGTTTATCCCCTGGCAGATCGTCACGATCTCGACGGACGGAAAGAAACTCTAGGATACTAGTTGGAAGCGGCCGGCTCGAGGAGTTTTTCCTCGGCCGACGCCTTCGTCGCCTCCGGCAATAAATACGCCTTCACGTAATTGGACGTGTCGGCGTATTTCCTTAACGCGTCGCGTATCGACTCGCCCGTTATCAAAGCGACGGCCTTCTCGGTCGCGGTTATGTCCGAGAGGGGCATGCCGCGCACCGCGCACCGCTCGATTTGCCAGATCCAGTAGCCATTGGTCTTGAGGCTCTCCTCTCGATTGCGCCTAAGCGTCTCGCGAAGCTTCGTGATGTACGTCTCGGGAACCGGCGCGGACTGCAGTTGCCGGATCTGTTCAAGCACGGCTTCCGAGAGTTTTTCCTCGCGCCCGGGCTCGCAGCCGAACGACACGGTCAGCTTGAATTCCGGGACAGGATACACGGCCTGATAGCCGCCCACGTCAACGCCGTAGGTGCCGCTCATCTCCTCGCGAATCACCTCGCGGAAGCGAATCTCGAGTAGCTGCATCATCGAGTAAAAGCGAATGTCCTCCCCCGGGATCCGATCGGCCTTGCCGCCGAACGCGAGCAAGACCTTGCTCTGCGGCGCAAGGCCCATCTTGAGAGAGTCCGAGACGGTGCCCTTCGGGAACGGGACGGTAACGTCGCGCGCTTCCTCTCGCGTCCCCGAGGACGGGAGGGAGGCGATCCATTTCTCGACGATGGGCCGGAGGGCCGCCTCGTCGATGCTGCCCACGAAGGCGAACGAAAAATCGCCCGCGTCGGCGAACCGCTCTCGGCGCACGCGCTCGGCCTCGGCCTGGTTCATCCTCGCGATCAACTCAAGGGTAGGCGGCTCATGCCGGGGATTCGCGCCGTATAGGAGGCGAGACTTAAGGTCCTCGAACATCTTGTCCGGATCCTTTCCCCTCGCCTCGGCGTCGGACTTGAGTTGCGCGATCGTCGACTGCCATCCCTCTGCGGTAAAATTCGGGCGCGCGAACGCGGCGTTGATAAGCTGCGCGAGGGTCTCGACGTCGGCGACGGACGACGACCCGTCCATTCCCTCGAGCGCGTCGGAAAGCCAGACGTTAAGCGACACGGTCTTTCCGGCGAGTTTCTTGCCAAGATCCACCGCCGAAAAACCGTTAAGCCCCGAGGCGTCCGCGTAGGACGCTGCGACGCTCGCGGAAGGATACGCGGAGTCGGGAACGAGAGACGAGCCGCCCTTGCTCCAGGCGGACATCTGGATCTCGTTATCCTTAAAATCGGTCTTGAGCACGTACACGCGCGCGCCGTTCGACAGGGTCCACAGCTTGATGCCATCGCTCGAGACGGTCTCTTCCTTCACGATCGACCCGGGGACAATCCCCGCGCCGTCGTTGAGCGGGCGATCGAGACCGGTCTCGGCATATTGGGCAAGAGTGGTTTCCGGAACCCATTTTTGCCAGAGGGAAACGAGCTCCGCCTCCGACGGGATATCCGAGGCGGAATCGGGGGCGCTGACGAGCAGCATGCGGCCGCGGCCGGCGAACCAGCGGTCGATCTCGGCGGATACTTCCTTAGTCGTGATTCCGGGAACGACCGATCGATAGAGGTCTCGCATGTCGTCGTAGGACATCGAGACCATTCCGGAGGTTACCGAGGCGACAAGCGATTGCGCGCGGTTCGCCGAATGGATCTTCTCGCGGTTAAGCCATGTCTGCTCGATGGAATCGAGCACCGATCGCTTCTGGCGCGCGAGCTCCGCCTCCGTGACGCCGAAGCGGCGCATCCGGAGCAGTTCCTCCATGAGCTGTTTGAACGACGGGGTGAATTTCCCCGGGACGGGAATCACCGCGGCGTAGGTAAACTCCGCGTTCTTCGCGAGCGTCTGCGAACCCATGCCAGCGCCGAGCATCAAAGGGTCCGACACGACGGTCTTCTCCTCGAGCCGGGCGTTGAGCGCGGCGCGCGCGATGCCGTTCACGACCTCGCGGCGATAGTCGCGCGCGGTCCTCGGCGCGGAGTACGGCTTCTGGTCGAGTATCTGCACCGTGGTGTACTGAAGCTCGGGGTCGCGGACCACGAGAACCGAATTGGGCTTGGGCGCGGGAATCCCGGGATACGAGCGCGCGACGCGCTTTGCGCTCGCGGGAATCGTTCCGAGCGCGGACTCTATCTTCTTCACCATGTCCGCAGGCTCGAGGGCGCCGACGGCCACCACCGTCATGAGCTCGGGGCGGTACCATGCGCGGTAAAAATCGACGACGCGCTGTCGGGCGACGCTCTTTATGATCTCCGGGTCGCCGATCGGCAGACGAAGCCCGTATTTGGAACCGTTAAACAAAAAGGGAATCGTTTTGTCCCCGACGCGTCCCTCCGCGCCGCGGCCAAGCCGCCATTCCTCGACGACGACGCCTCGTTCCTTGTCGAGCTCTTCCTGATCGAACGAAAGGGCGCATGCCCAGTCCCTAAGAACGGTCAGCGCCTTATCGAGCGACTCCGGGCTGTCCGCGGGGATCTCGAGCATATAGACGGTTTCATCAAAAGAGGTATACGCGTTTACCTCGGGCCCGAAGGCCATGCCGATCGACTCGAAGTAATCGATCAACTCGTTCTTCTTGAAATGCTCGGAGCCGTTAAAGGCCATGTGCTCGACGAGATGGGCGATGCCCTTCTGATCGTCGTCCTCCAGGACCGAGCCCGCCTTCACGACGAGCCTAAGATAGATCCTGTTCGCGGGTTCCTTGTTGGGAAGGACCATAAAGGAAAGACCGTTCCCGAAGGAACCCGAGACTACCGCGCTATCCTGAACGAGGACCTGCGAGGGCTTTATTTCCGCGACGAGCGCGGCGGGCATCGCGACGAGCGCGAAGGCCAGTACGGCAAGGCAAAGCTTTTTCATGTATAGAAAGATACCGACCCCCGACGAACGTTACAAGCCGGACCGAAGTTCCTACCTTGACGGACCTGAGATAAAGCGGGTATTCTTTTTCTCGTCCCGGAAGGGGAGTAGTTACGCGCGTGGAATCAACAACCGGCGACGCTGAAATATCGCGCGTCTGGTTCCACGGCTCCGGTCCAAGCATGGATCGGGGATACAAGACCTTTCGCGCAAAGACACGCCCATTGGCGAGTTTTGCGCGAAAGGTTTTTTTTTGCATTAAAAGGAGAATCGAATGGAACTCAAATGGCTCGTGCTCGCGGTCGCCGTCATCATGTACGCGATCGTCATCATGTTCCCGCAGAGAAAGGCCTGGGCGACCCTGGGCGCGGCGATCGCCGTCCTGGCGCTCGGCCTCGGCTTCGGGTCCGATAAAATCACCCTGTTCCACGCGGTGACGGGCTACGTCAACTGGTCGGTGATGCTCATTTATATCGGCAGCCTCGCGATCGCGGAGCTCTTCATATACTCCCGCGTCCCCGCGCGCATCGCGGACAATATCGTAGACCGTTCGCCGAACGTCGGCGTCGCGATCGTCGCGATCCTCATGATGACCGGCATCATCTCGGCTTTCGTCGAGAACGTCGCGACGGTCCTCGTCATGGCGCCGATCGCCCTCGCCCTCTCCAAGAAGCTCAAGATGAACCCGACCTACTTCATGGTCGGACTCGCCGTCATGGCAAACCTTCAGGGAACGGCGACCCTCGTCGGCGACCCGCCCTCGATGATCTTCGCGAGCTTCGCGAAATACGGCTTTAACGACTTCTTCTGGTACGCGGGCAGGCCCTCTATCTTCTTCGCGGTCCAGATCGGAATGCTCGCGGGCGCGGTCTACTTCTATTTCTACTTCTCCAAGCACGCGACTAAGGTCGAGATCGAGCGCGAGCCGATCGTCTCGATGTTTCCCTCGCTTCTCCTCGTCCTCATGATCCTTGGCCTCGCGGTCAGCTCGTTCTTCCATACGGGAATCTCGATGATGTCCGGGTACATCGTGCTCGGTCTCGGCATCGTCGGCCTAATCTGGTACCGCTTCGTGCGCAAGGAATCGCGCGAGGACACCGTCAACATGATCAAGGGACTCGACTGGGAAACGATCGCGTTCCTCGTCGGCATATTCATCGTGGTCGGAGCCATATCGGACACCGGGCTCCTCGAGGACTTCGCGGGCTTCCTCCGCGGCGTCGTCGGCAGCAACGTTCTCCTTGGCTTCTTCGTCATCATCGCCGTGTCGGTGCTGATCTCGGGCTTCGTCGACAACGTGCCGTACATCATCGTCATGCTCCCGGTCGCCGCCACGCTCGCGAGCCACATGGGCCTCAAGGCGGAGCTCTACATGTTCGCCCTCCTCATCGGTTCGTGCCTCGGCGGAAACCTCACCCCGTTCGGCGCGTCGGCTAACGTCGTCGCCGTCGGCCTCGTTAAGAAACAGGGCATCAAGATGAGCTTCGCCGACTGGCTCAAGATCGGCGTGCCGTTCACCGTGATCACCACGACCGCGGCGGCCGTCTTCCTCTGGTTCGTCTGGAGATAACCAACGTTAATCGCCCCCTGAGGTTTTGCCTCAGGGGGCGTTTTTTTTAGCGGATACGCGGATTTTCCGGGTATACTGTTTCTATGACAAAACCAACAAACATGCGTTTTTCCACGCATATGGCCTTAATTGCCCTTCAAGCTCTTCTAGTCCTCCTCATCAGCGCCGCGCTCCTTTCCTGCGGGCGAAAGATCCCCGACGGGGAATTTTCCGTCACGGACCACGATTCGAGGTTCGTCCTCTCCGTGGCCGGGAGCGTCCGGAACGGATCGATGCACGTCCCGAAAGACTACGACCCAAGCAAAAAATACTCGCTTCTTTTCGCCCTTCACGGCGGCTCGCAGAATTCATCCTACTTCGACGGAAAGGGATTCGACGCGCTCGCGGACAAGCTCGACTTCATCGTCGTGTACCCGAACGGAGTCGGCATGCGCTGGGACTCGCCGAACGACGCTCCGTTCTTCGTCATGATTAAAGATAAGATGCTCGCGAAATATAGCATTGACCCGACTCGCGTCTACGCGACGGGGCATTCCGCCGGCGCCTTCGAGGCGTACGAGCTCGCCACCTACGTCCCCGGGCTCTTTACCGCGATCGCGCCCGTATGCGGGGCCGTGATGGGAGACGCGCCAATGTCCGCTCTCGAACCCGTTTCCGTCCTGCACGTATGCATGGTCGACGATCCCGAGGTCGCCTTCGGCGGGATGCGGGACTGGAACTTCCTTTCGGCGGAGGAATCGGTAAACGTCTGGAGGAGGGCCGCGGGCGGACTCGGAGTGCCGGTGCCGGATAGCGTGCCGATGCCGCGCGATCGGCTTAGCGCGTCGAGGGAAACGTTCTTCGACGGGCACGGCATTAAGGGAACGCTCTGGCACGGCGCTAAGGCCGACTGCGCCCTGCTTGCGTACGGGGCGGGCGGGCATATCTGGCCCCAGCGCGCGACCGAGGAAATAATGCGCTTTTTCTACAATCATCCCGCGCGCGGCGCGACGGTCGAGATCGACTCGGGCGAACTGCCGGTGTGCGTCTGGCAAAAGTCGCGCGTTAAGCTCGGCGTAAAGGCCTCCGGCCCCGATAAAATCAAGAAGGTCTCGTATTGGTCGAACGCGAAGAAAATCGGCGACGCGGACAAAGCGCCTTTCGAGATCCCGTTCGACGCGGATCTCGCGGGACTCAACCTTTTCCGCGCCGAGGCAACGCTCGTCGACGGCTCCGTAATCAAGTCGACGCGCGACCCCTTTCTCCTCGTCGCCGCGAGAGCGGACGCGAAGGATACGCCGGCGATGACCGGGTCGAGCTCGATCATCCCGATCGTTTCCGCGCGATCCTCCGCCAACGAGGATTCCTACCTCGAGCCGCCGAACGCGATCGACGGGGATTTTTATTCGCGGTGGGGAAGCGGGTGGACGGACGAACAGTGGCTAATACTCGACCTCGGCTCGCCGCGCCTCGTCTCGGGCGTCTCCATCCTCTGGGAGTCGGCATGGGCCCGCGAGTACTCGATAGAGCT
Organism: Treponemataceae bacterium; assembly: GCA_035352395.1. Lineage (GTDB taxonomy): Bacteria > Spirochaetota > Spirochaetia > Treponematales > Treponemataceae > Teretinema. The sequence continues at coordinate 9,994 of DAOPXQ010000032.1, forward strand.
ATCGGCCGACGGCGTAAGCTGGACCCGCGAAGCCAGGGTCAACGCGAGCGAGGGCGGCGTCGGTACCCTGTCGTTCAAGCCCTCGCGCGCGCGGTATGTCCGCTTTTCGGGACATAAGCGCGGCACGGAATGGGGCTACTCGTTCTGGGAGATCTTCATCCACGGCGAATGATCCCCCAGCCCTCGCGCTATTTAGTCGCGAGGGAGATCAGCTTTCGGTTTATAACCCGAAACACGGCGCCGAGCGCGATTCCGCCAAGGACAACGGCGGCCGCGAACAGCGCGAGATTCGAGCGGTCCGCCGCGATGATCGGGGCGGCGCGCGGTCCCGCGGACGGGTCGCTCGAGATAAGCGACGCGAATTGCGTTAAAAGCGCGTTGTGCATCAGGTAGATCTCGAGGGCGATCGCCCCGAGGAATTTGGTAACCGGGTTTATCGAACGGGCCTTCATCATCGCGATAAAGAGCAGGAACACGAAAGAGGTAACCTCGGGGATCTGCGCGGCGAGGCAAATGGCCTTGTCGGCGAAACCCAGGCTCGCGGATGGGCCGAATTCCGTCCAATACGTAAGGCGCGCGCCGACGTATTTCGCGAGCGAGTAAAAGCCGACGAACGCGGCGGCCGCGACGGCGAGCTTGAGCCAGTACCGGCGACGCATCCACTCCACGACGGGCCTCTCGAAGCGCGCGAACAGCATGCCGAAGAAAAACAGAATCGTGGAATTGACCCACCACTCGCCCTGGAACCACAGCGTCGCGGGCTGCATCCACCAGGCAGCCGTCGCGTAGCCCGTGGGAGAGCGCCACCAACCGGGATCGCCCGCCCACCAGGCGATATGGCCCCAGAACGGGAACAGCGCGATTTGCGCGAGAACGAACAGTCCCATTATGCCGAACGCCAGCCGCTCGGACTTGACGCGCGAGAAGATCAGGTAAAACGCGACGTATAAGAGGGAGATCACGACGATGTACCAAGCCTGGATGTTCATCAACACGAGGCCAATCGCGGACAGCGCCCATCTTTCGGGGGGCATGGCGACGCCCGTCGCGACGTAATACGCGGCGAACGCGGCGGTCATCGTATAGAAGGGAATCAGAACCGTCGGCAAGCGCTTTCGCGCGAACGACGCGAGGTACCCCGGCTTCGTCTTTAGGCTCTTAATAAGCCCGAAGCCCGAGCAGAAAAAGAACACGCCGACGAACAGGAACCCGATCTCGGGAAACAGGGTAAGCTCGCCCGCCTCCCTGAAGGCCGTGGTTTGCGATATATGGTGAAGCATGACGCAGATGGCGCAAACGCCCTGAAGGCACTTTACGACCTCAAGGGAAATGAAATCCTCGTGAAAGCCCTTAGCCCCGGCAAACTTCATGCCCCAAAGGATGAGTCCCGCTAGCAGCGCATAGATGACGTACGACAAAGAACGCTCCTTATCCCGAATTCAAAAAACGGGTTAACGCAATTTTCGATCCGCGCGCGCGCCGCTGTCAAGAAAAAAAGAGTTGACCGCGCCCGCCGCTATCACGAGAACGAGACCGACGGCGTAGGCGGGCACAATCGGCTCGCCGAAAAAAACGACGAGGTAGCCGGCCGCGAGAACCGGGGTAAGGAACACGAAAGGGGCGATGAACGACGCATCCGCGTTCCTGAGCGCCCACACCCACAAAAGATAGGAAAATCCGTTCACGAGCAACCCATTTACGAGGATGGGGAGAATCGCGCTTGCGGGAGGCAGCGCGAATCCGGAGGCGAAAGTCATGGAGATAAACGACGCGACGGTCGCCACAAGGAAGAATATCGCGTTCATGGTGATGGGCTCGAAATCGGACTTTTTGCTCAGCACCGAGAAAAGCGCGAACGAGAGAGCGCCAAGCAAGACGAGCGCGTCGACTCCCGCGTCGTCAAGCCTAATGCCCGCGAGGTTTCCCTTGGATAGCACGATGGCGACGCCCGCGAACCCGAACGCGCACGCGATCGCGCGGCGAACGGTTATCCGCTCCCGCAAGATCGGCGCGGAGAGGACGATGATCAAGATGGGCCAGCTGTACTGAAGCACAAGAACCTCGAGCCCTCGCGAGCGCGCGTAGCCGAAGTACAGAAGAATATAGTATAGGTACGTTCCCAACAGGCCGAGCCCTGCCATGACGGCCCAATCGCGCGCGCGGTATCGCGCTAGACGCGGCAACTTCCCGCCAAGGCCCGCGGTTACGGCGAACGCGAGAAACGAGACGAGACTGGACCAAAACAGGAACTGGTGGTTATCGAGTCCCCTCTGGCCGGTCTTCGCGACGACCGGTATCAGGGCCCATAGCGCGACGCACGCGAGCGTGCAGGCGACCGCGACGATTCTCTTGCTCATGATGCGCGATCATACCACTTTTTTCGAAGTCTATCTCGCGAGCCTGAACCGCACGCGCCAGGTCCCGTCGGCCCAGTCGTGGCTGATGATCGAGAAACGCCCGTCGGCCTCGGCGATCTCGCCGGTCCTCGCGACGTGGGCGCCGATGCAGGCGCACGCGTCATAGTCGCCAACGCGCACGATCCTCAGGGTTTCGGACGCGTCCTTCGGGAGCCTCGCGAGGTCCACGATCGCCGCGGCCTCCTCGCGCCGCATGAGCTCGGCCGTGACGGGAAGATCCGCGTCGATTACCTCGTTGACGCGGCGCTCGATCTCGGAGACCTCGTCGGCGGTAGGGGACCGCGAAAGCGCGTAGTCGCATTTGCTTTTTTTCCGCTCTATGTGCGCGCTTCGCGAGCGCCCGCAGCCGAACATGCGGATCATCGTCTGATTCAGTATATGCTCCGCCGTGTGCATCGGCGGGTACTCGTCCTTGTTGTGCGCGTTAAGCGCGGGCGTCACTTCGCTATCGCTTATTTCCATGGTTTACCTCTGGCCCCGTCTGGGCCTTGTCCCGTATCAGTACGTAATTCTTCAATGGCCCCGAGCCCGCCCCGATGGCGTACATAATCGCGGGAAGCACGCCCTCATCAAGAAAATTGAACATATTGTCCGAGGCGTACTCTAGGTACAGAGTCCGCGTCGCGCGCATGTAACCGTAATAGAAGGCGCCCGCGGTCGTCTCGTCCTCGAGAAGATCCTGCTTTAGGCGCGAATGGGTGTCGACGCAGGTACAGGTTATCGCGTCGAGCCCGGAATTGGAATGGATAAGGATGCCCCGCCCCCAGCACAGGCCGAAGGGCTTGAGGGCTTGGTGGCAGTCCATGTAATTCCCGTTCAGGACGACGCCTTGAAATCCGATCCGTATATGCGAAATAGCCAGTCTGTTACTCACGCCGTAAGTATACGGGATATCCGGCCCAGCGTCGATTCCATTGCAAACGCGGGCATTTTCGGGGTATGCTCGGCGCATGACCGAACTGACTGAGCAGATACGCAAGCGGATGACCTTCGCGATCATCTCGCACCCGGACGCCGGAAAAACGACCATTACCGAAAAACTCCTCCTCTTCGGAGGGGCAATCCATATAGCCGGCGCCGTAAAGTCCGGAAAGACCGCCCGAGCCGCCGTTTCCGATTTCATGAAGATGGAACAGGAACGCGGCATCTCGATATCGACCTCCGTCATGGGATTCGAGTACAAGGGCCGCAAGATCAATCTCCTCGACACGCCGGGACACGCGGACTTTTCCGAGGATACCTACCGAGGGCTTTCCGCCGTCGACTCGGCGCTCATGGTAGTCGACTCCGTAAAGGGCGTCGAGGAACGCACCCGCCAGCTCTGCGTGGTCTGCCGCATGCGCGCCACGCCGATCGCGACCTTCGTGAACAAACTCGACCGCGAAGGCAAGGACCCGATGGAACTCCTGGACGAGATCGAGCGCGAGCTCGCCGTCGAGGTCAGGCCCATCACCTGGCCCGTCGGCCAGGGCAAGCTCTTTAAGGGCGTCTACAACCTCGTCGGGAATACCCTGCATCTTTTCAGGCCGGGCGAGGAAACCCTCCCGACCGACGTCGTCTCGATCGACGGCGTCGACGATCCCGCGCTCGAAAGCCACGTGGGATCCTCGCTCGCGCGCAAGCTCCGCGAGGACGTCGCGATGATCACCGGGGTATACCCGCCCTTCTCGAAGGCGGAGTACGAGGCCGGCAAGGCCACCCCCGTCTTCTTCGGCTCGGCGCTCAACAACTTCGGCGTCCGCGAGCTTCTCGACGCGTTGGTCTCGCTCGCGCCCTACCCGACCCCGAAGACCGCCGACGAGCGCGTAGTCAACCCCGAGGAGGCGAAGTTCTCGGGCTTCGTCTTCAAGATCCACGCGAACATGAACCCCAAGCACCGCGACCGCATCGCCTTCCTCCGCATCGTCTCGGGGAAGTTCGAGCGGAACACGATGTACTACCACGTCCGCGCCGATAAGTCCTTCCGCGCGGCGAATCCGACCGCCTTCATGAGCCAGGACCGCGAGATCATCGACGAGGCCTGGCCCGGGGACATCATCGGCCTCCACGACACGGGCACCTTCAAGATCGGCGATACCCTCACCGAGGGCGAGTGCGTGAACTTCAAGGGCATCCCGAGCTTCTCGCCGCAGATATTCCGCACGATCATGAACGCCGACCCGGAGAAGGAAAAGCAGTACCACAAGGGGCTCGACCAGCTCGCGGAGGAAGGCGTCGTCCAGATTTTCTCGAAGATCCACCAGCCGAACGCGCGCGTGCTCGGCGTCGTCGGCCAGCTCCAGCTCGAGGTTCTCCAGAGCCGGCTCGAGAACGAATACAACGCCTCGTGCAAGTACGAGCCGATCGACGTGTCGATCGCGCACTGGGTCACCTCCGACGATCCCAAGAAACTCAGGGACTTCGTCGAGGCGAACGTCAGGCGCATCCTCGTCGACATCCGGGGTAACTACGTGTTCGTCTCAGACTCCGAGTGGAGCCTCAACCGCGTGCGGCAGAACAACCCGGAGATCAAGTTCTATCAGACATCGGAGATGATCGAGAAGAGGGCGTAGGACTCCCGTCGAGCCAGGCAAGGGCCCCGCTCGCCGCGCGGCGCGCCGTCGAGAAACACCCCT